>JAEDOO010000139.1 GCA_016301965.1 Lachnospiraceae bacterium
TTTGTTTGGATACGGGTACAGCCGGAGTGGGGGTCTTGCTGTGCCTGTATTTTTTGAGATACGGACGGGGTTGGTGAAAAATGGCTGTCTCCGTATAGGTATACAAACTTCATGCTCCTACTGCGCTCGCTCCGAGCCTGTAGTCTCGGAGTCGTGCTCGTTAAAGTCGCGTGAAGTTTGTATACCT
Organism: Lachnospiraceae bacterium; assembly: GCA_016301965.1. Classification (GTDB taxonomy): domain Bacteria; phylum Bacillota; class Clostridia; order Lachnospirales; family Lachnospiraceae; genus UBA11957. Next base: position 188 of record JAEDOO010000139.1, read on the forward strand.
GTACGGAGACAGCCATTTTTCACCAACCCCTGACTTGTGCCTTGCAAAAGAATGAAAGGGATTGTATAATAGTTATCTTAAGGTGATATAAATGGGGGATTTTTACCTGCCCGGGAGATGGTCCTGAGAAACCGGATGGATGGCAAGGTTGAAAAAAAGCAGTTTTGCCAATATGGGGATCGAACGGGAGATATGAGGTGACTTGTGGAAGAAAATACAGAGAAATCGTTTACGGAAACAGTGCAGGATAAGGCCCGAAAGGGAAAAAGAGGCGTAGTAAAGCTGGTCTTTGGACGTACGGCGGTTATCCTGCTTCTGGTGGTGCTGCAGGTAGCGGTTCTGGTGCTGACCAGCCTGTTCTTATTTAAGTATGTACTATATGCTTATGCCGGTTATATGATCATTGCCATGCTGATCGTCATGAGCATTCTGAACCGTCCCGGCACTCCGGAAATGCGGATGCCCTGGCTGGTTCTTATTCTGGCCTTTCCGGTATTTGGCGGCCTTTTGTATCTGTTTGTGGAGTTACAGCCGGGCACACGGATTCTGAATAAAAAGGTTATTGAACAGACGGAGCGCATGCGCAGTGTCACACCGCCTAATGAAGATGTGATGGAGGAAATCCGCGAAGCGGATGCACATATGGCAGGCATGGCAGCCTATCTCAGAAAGGTTGGATTTCCGCCGTTCAGAAACAATGGTCTGACCTATTATCCGCTGGGAGACGATTGGTTTCCGGCGATACTTGAGGAAATGAAAAAAGCCAGAAAGTTTATCTTCCTGGAATTCTTTATTATCGAGCATGGAGAGGTCTGGGATCAGGTGCTGGAGGTATTAAAGGATAAGGCTTCCGAAGGTGTGGAGGTACGGCTGATGTATGACGGTACACTGCAGTTTGCTTCCTTGTCCCATGATTATCCGAAGCGGATGAAAGCTGCAGGTATCAAATGCAAAGTATTTTCACCGATCAAGCCGGCATTGAGCACCTATCAGAACAATCGTGACCACCGGAAAATTCTGGTGATCGACGGTGAGACGGCTTTTACCGGAGGAACCAATCTGGCAGATGAATACATCAACAAAAAAGAACGTTTTGGTCACTGGAAAGATACCGCTATCATGGTACGGGGAGATGCGGTCAAGAGTCTGACTCAGATGTTTCTGCAGCTGTGGGATTTGGACGGGTACGAAAATAATTATGAAGATTATCTGGAAATTTTCCCCCGCAAACCGGAACATGTCTATCCGGGCTATGTGATCCCCTATGCGGACAGTCCTCTGGATGGAGAACCAGTGGGTAAATTCGTTTATATGAATATTCTGCAGAGAGCCACCAGATACGTTGATATTATGACACCGTACCTGATCCTGGAACATGACATGATCACGGCACTTTGTGATGCAGTGCGAAGGGGCGTTAGGGTCAGGATCCTTCTGCCGCATATTCCGGACAAAAACTATGCTTTTGCTCTGGCAAGGACGCATTACCGGTATCTGACCAGCGAGGGTGTGGAGATTTATGAGTATCTGCCGGGCTTTGTCCATGCCAAAGTATTTGTCAGTGATGACAACACGGCGGTGGTGGGTACCGTCAACATGGATTACCGCAGTCTGTACCTGCATTTTGAAAATGCGGTACTGATGTATAAGGCAGAGGAGATAGCTCGGATCCAGGAGGATTTTGATGAGACCCTGCGCAAATGTGTCCAGGTAACACCGGAGTATATCCGCAGCATCAGTATCCGGCACAAGCTTCTTGGGTTTGTACTGAAAATATTTGCCCCATTAATGTAGGAAAAATGCAAGTTTTCCTTGCATTTCAGGCATTTTTAGGTACAATGGATGAGGAAACCAGATGCCCCATGGTCAGGAAAGGCTAAATTCTGTCGCTGTTTTGAGGACAATGGATAAGGAAACAAAATGCCCCATGGGCTATAGACAGGCATATAGTACAGGAGGAATAACACATATATGATCTCAGCGAATAATGTGACACTCAGACTGGGCAAAAAAGCCCTTTTTGAAGACGTAAATATCAAATTTACCGAAGGCAACTGCTACGGTATCATCGGTGCCAACGGTGCCGGTAAATCCACTTTTTTAAAGATCCTTTCCGGAGAGCTGGAGACCACCAACGGTGATGTGACCATCACACCGGGTCAGAGACTTTCTTTCCTGAAGCAGGATCATTTCCAGTATGACGCGTTTACCGTTCTGGATACCGTAATCATGGGTAACCAGAGACTGTACGACATCATGAAAGAAAAAGAAGCTATTTATATGAAGGAAGACTTCTCTGACGAGGACGGTATCCGTGCCAGTGAGCTGGAAGGTGAGTTCGCCGAGATGAACGGATGGGAAGCTGAGGCTGACGCAGAAACATTGCTGAATGGTCTGGGTATCCCTACAGAGCTTCATTACGAGCTGATGGCGAACTTAAAGGGTAGTGAGAAAGTTAAAGTCCTGCTGGCACAGGCTCTGTTTGGCAATCCGGACATTCTGCTTCTGGATGAGCCGACCAACCATTTGGATATGGACGCCATCAACTGGCTGGAAGAGTTCCTGATCAACTTTGAAAATACAGTGATCGTGGTTTCCCATGACCGCTATTTCCTGAATAAAGTCTGCACCCAGATCGCAGACGTAGACTACGGTAAGATCCAGCTGTATGCCGGTAACTACGACTTCTGGTATGAGTCCAGTCAGCTGCTGGTAAAACAGATGAAGGAAGCCAACCGTAAGAAAGAAGAGAAGATCAAAGAGCTGCAGGAGTTCATCTCCCGATTTGCGGCCAATGCTTCCAAGTCCAAGCAGGCGACCTCCCGTAAGAGAGCTCTGGAGAAAATTCAGCTGGATGAGATCAAACCCTCCAGCCGTAAATATCCGTATATCGATTTCCGTCCCAACCGTGAGATCGGAAATGACGTTCTGATGGTAGAGAACCTCACCAAGAGCATTGATGGTGAACTGATCCTGGATCATCTGAACTTTACCCTGACCAGAGAGGACAAAGTTGCTTTTGTCGGCGGTAATGAGCGTGCAAAGACCGTACTGTTCCAGATCCTGACCGGTGAGATGGAGCCGGATGAAGGTACTTACAAATGGGGTGTGACCACATCACAGGCCTACTTCCCGCAGGACAGCACCAAAGAATTTGACAGTGATCTGACCATTGCCGACTGGCTGACCCAGTACTCCGAGATCAAGGATGCCACCTATGTGCGTGGTTTCCTGGGCCGTATGCTGTTTGCCGGTGAGGATGGTGTGAAACGTGTTCGTGTGCTTTCCGGTGGTGAGAAGGTACGCTGTCTGTTGTCTAAGATGATGATCTCCGGTGCCAACATCCTGATCCTGGATGAGCCTACCAACCATCTGGATATGGAGTCCATCACTGCACTGAATAATGGTCTGAAGAAATTCCCCGGCGTGCTGCTGTTCGCCTGCCGTGACCATCAGCTGGTGGAGACCACAGCTAACCGTATCATCGAGATCATGCCGGGCGGTCAGATGATCGACAAGATCACTACCTACGATGAGTATCTGGCATCCGATGAGATGGCTCGTAAGCGTGCTGTTTATACTATGAAGGAAGAGGACAACTAAGTAGTAACTGTTAGGAACTGGCCGAATCACTTGTTTGATGAGACCGCAAGAACATGATTCAGGTGTGAGTAAACCCCGTCGGTGCAGCCGTTTTCATGGGGTGAATCGTATCTGTGAAAATACACGCCGGTTTTCATGCCAGTTTATGTCGCCATTTATGAAGACGGCAGAATGGAGATTACAATGGATGAAATGAAGATTCTCGAAGCGATTGCCGACATAGACGGCATATACAATTGTGGGTATGTTGACACAAAAGACCTGGTATTTCGACCGGAATTTCGCAGCCTCTGTGAGGAAGATACCTGCGGAAACTATGATGTGAACTATTCCTGCCCGCCCTATTGCGGTACACCGGAAGAAATGAAGGCCAAGGTTATGCAGTACAAAAGGCTTCTGGTCATGCAGACAGCCTGGGATGTATCCGATGTGATGAATACAGAGGAGACAAAGGAAGTAAAAGCAAAGCATAATGATATTTCCTTTAAAGTCCTTGACGAACTCAAGGCATTGGGGATCGAATCTGATGCCATGATGGCAGGCCCATGCAAACAGTGTAAGAAAATGTGCATGCAGATGATCGGAGAACCATGCCCGAGAGATTACAAGGTGTATTCCTGTCTGTCGGCTTACTGTCTTGATGTGACTGCGTTGGCAGAAACCCTTGGATGGGAGTGCTGGTGCGGTAATACCAGAGTTCTTTATTTCAGTTTGTTTATGTTTGAGAAGTAATATTATGATGAGAAACTGCCAGATCTGCAAGACTGTGAATGAGTTTTGCGGGTCTGGCAGTATTTTTTTG
>JAEDOO010000016.1 GCA_016301965.1 Lachnospiraceae bacterium
CAGATCAAAAGCTCACAGGGAAGTGTGCCTGCGCTGGTACGTACACTGCTGACAGCCTCTGCGCCCAGAACAGCCTCTGCCTTGGCACCGGTGATCACGCGGATACCTTTATTTCTCAGATGTTTCTTAACATAATTGGCCATTTCAGCATCCAGGATCTCCGGAAGTATCTGAGAAGCGAAATCGATCACGGTAACGGAAACGCCTTTTGCCTGCAGATTCTCAGCAGCTTCCAGACCGATAAATCCGGCACCGATCACCACGGCCTTTTTCACATGGTTTGATTCTATATAAGAACGGATAGCTACAGCATCGTCCGGGGTACGCATTTTAAATACACCCTGCTTGTCCATGCCCTCTACCGGAAGCTCTGCCGGAGAAGCACCAACAGCGATCACGAGACGGTCATAACTGTAGTCCTCGGTCTCTCCTGTAGCCAGATTCTTTGCCTGTACGGTCTTTGCTGTGCTGTCCACAGCAACGGCTTCTCTTCCGGTAAGTACTTCTACTCCGGTAAGTGCCGCAAATTTCTGCGGTGTATTCACTACCAGCTCTTCTCTTTCTTCGATCAGCCCGCCTACATAGTAGGGAAGTCCGCATCCCGCATAGGAGATGTCTGTGCTTTTGGTGATCAGGGTTACTTCTGCGCTGCGGTCTTCTCTTTTCAGCTTTGCCGCAGTTTTGGTTCCGGCTGCTACACCGCCAATGATTACTACCTTCATCTTTGCTCCTCCATTTTGTGATCTCTGTTTTCTTTCAGCATGGTAAAGATCCTGCTGTAGTCCTCGCTGAATATGCTGTTCTTTCGCCAGATAAATGTGAAATCGTGGGTGATCTCCATATCTGACAGGGATATCTCACACAAACTGCCGTCTTTCAGTTCCCTCTCCACTGCGGCCTGGTACAAAAAGGTGATGCCGCATCCCGCAGCCACCAGCTGCTTGATCAGCCCCATGTTGCCGGTCTCAACCTTCGCTGTAAAATCCTCCACACTAAGACCTTTCATCTCCAGATACCGCTCCATGATATTTCTTGTACCGGAGCCTGCCTCCCGGATAACCAGACGCTTACCAAGAAGCTGATCAATGGTATAGGTTCCTCTGGCCAGTGGATCCGAAGCTGCGCACACAGCGATATACCTCTGTCGGGAATACAGTTCGTGGTGATAGACCTCTCCGGGAAAGTTTCCTTCCACCAGAGCAAAATCTATGCTTCCTTCTTCCAGTTCCCGTAGAAGTTCCCTTGTATTTCCCACAGAAAGCATCATGGATACGGTCGGTTCCTGCAGAAGATACCGGGAAATGCTTCCGGCCGCCTCATATTCCGCGATGGTGAAGGTCAGCCCCATCTTTAAAGCCCTTTTCTTTTCCTCCGTCTCCTGCACCTTTTCCTTCAGGCTGACGATATCATGCTGCATGGTCGTCAGAGAATCACGAAGAGTCTCCCCCGCCAGTGTAAGCTGCAGCTTTTTTCCGTGCATCTCAAACAGCTTAATATGGTAGCATTCTTCCAGCCATTTGATATGCTGCGACACCGCCGGCTGCGTGATGTTCAGCTGTCGGGCCGCCTGGGTAAAATTTAAGCTTTTGCAGACCTCGAGAAATGTTTCGATCCTGAAATCCAGCATTGTGTTTTCCTTTCTTTACCATAGTAGCACGCTTATGTGATAATGGAAAATTATATATTTTTATTTTACGATAAAATAAAATTATGTTCAACACTATTTTATCAAGGAGCAACATTCCCAAATATCTCATCTATTCTTACCACATCGACAACCGAAAAACGCTGCTCATTTTATGATTCTTTCCCTGTAAAATCCTTCCATTCAGCGATTCGCCAATCCTCTCACGCATATAATCTGCTCTCCTTGCCATACTAAAACCAAAAGTCAACTCACATCGCCAGACAAGGAGACTCACTATGGTAAATAAACTTCTGAAACTGCCCTTTCTTTTCGGCGTGGGCGGCACTGTATACTATCTGATGGAAATTATATGGCGGGGATATTCTCACTGGAGTATGTTTGCGTTGAGCGGTATCTGCTTTGTTATTATCGACTTTCTAAATCAGGCTTGGAAAAATATACGTTCTCTCATTTTTTTGATTCTTCTCTGTACCCTGATCATCACGGCTCTGGAATTTTTCACAGGACTAATCGTTAATCTGTGGCTTGGACTCGGTGTCTGGGATTACAGCCAAATGCCCTTTAACCTGATGGGACAGATCTGTCTGTTTTTTTCCCTGCTGTGGATGCTTGTATCCTGTTTTGCCGTGCTGGTAGACGATTTACTGCGCTGGTTCTTTTTTCATGATGTGCCTGCATACGCAGCCGGTCTGCATCACCGGCCTCGGTGTGCTGTGGAAAAGACCTGTTGAAATATCGTTCCCAGGCATCTGACCTTTCTCTCTTCTTTATTCCCAAAAGCCTTGAAAAGCGGCGGCTGCACTAATGCAACCACCGCTTTGTGCATATCCTGACGATCATTTAACATCAACAGACATTATGCGCTTTCTTCTTCTCATTCACGTAATTTGGAGCTGAAACAAAAATAAAAAGCCCGACGCACTCGCACCTTTGCAAATACACCGGACCTTTTTTCAATTTGTCACTTTGCTGCTGTCAGCAATTCGTCTTATGCCAGAAACGGCTGAATATCCTTCTGCAGTGCATCCAAAGACTGATAGTCAGACGGCACTCTCAGCTCAAGAACACGGTTCAGATCAATTGAAAGAATACCCATCAGAGAGCGGGCGTCAACACTGTAGCGGCCTGCGGCGATATCCATGCAGCCATCATACTTTGAGATACGTTTGATAAATTCACTAACCTTTTCGATACTGTTTAACGATAATTTGAAAGTCTTCATAATAAAACCTCCTCGAACTTTTCCAAAAAAATGATCTGTTCGTCTCCTCATTACATGCGATACTTTAACAAAAAAAACGTCTAAGATTCACCATCATTCTTAGACGTTTTCATATATCTTATACGTTTTTCTTATTTTTTTGCCTCATTTTCAGCTTTGAGAACTCAATTCTGCCGACTTATCCATGGTGTACGTATCCCGATATTGGCGGGGTGTAACACCGACGATCTTGCGAAAAACTGTGCTGAAATGGCTCTGTGAACTAAAGTTTAACGCGAAAGCAATTTCCTGCAGAGAATTATCCGTATACACCAGCATACTCTCTGCCGCCTTCACCTTTTCTTCCAGCACATACCGGCTGATAGTCTTACCGGTACTCTTATGGAACAGAAAAGACAGATAATCCGCATTGACAGCAAACTGCTCCGCCATATCGCTGACTTTAATCTCTGACTGCAGATTGCAGAAAATATAATCCTTGACCTTCTTTACCAGCGGATGCGGCAGCTCCTCCTTAACCTTGAGCTGTCTGACCATGTCTGCCAGCTTGTATTCCGCTTCCCGCATCACCGTTTCGATCTGCTCCGGCTGAGACAAAGATTCTGTCATACGAATATAACTATCACAGACAGTAAAGGCTGTCTCTGCATTGATTCCACCATCAATGGCTGCCCTGGATGCCAATGTGATCATGGATATGGCAATATTTTTAGCCTGGCGCACTGCATCCGATGACAATAAACCTCTCTCGCCCACCACAGGCTCCGCAATGACCTGGCGCAGGACTTCCACATTGCCTTCCTCGATGCTCTTCATCTCCCGCATTTCCTGATTATAGGGAGTATGGGCAGCTTCCTGCTCCTGACGGCTGATGATCGTCTCTACAAGATTCTGTTCCAGCCTGTTTTTCATTCCCTGATCCATGAAATTGCGCTCCCAAAGCTCATCTGTCGTCATCTTCAATCCCGTCACCAGATGGAAGATGGTGAGCACACAGCTGAAAAAATATTCTCTGGAACAATAGGATAGACGGAACTCATCCTCCGGATTCAGATGATGCAGCTGGATCACCATTTTATTAAGCTCTGCATATACCGGCACCAGACTGACAGGACCGATGATCATGCGGCAGCCGTAATTCATCCGGATCACCACATAGACCACATGCTCACCCTCAAAATATGCCTGAGGACAATCCTGCCATCCATAGCCAAACAACAGCCGAAAAAAATCCATATCCCACATTACCGGATCCTTATCATCATCCAGTATGCCATATTTCTGCAAAATATAGCCATCTTTATCAAATATGCGGATGACCGCACGAAGCTCGAGAACAAACTTGCCGAGCAGATAATTCAGATCAATGGAATCACTGACACAGTCATTTACATCAAACATAAGCGATCTTCCCCTTCTCTTTTCCATTATCCGTATCTGTTCAGTACCTTCACAGATACGATTCGCAAACCCATGAAAATCGGCTGCGCCGATGGGGTTTACTCACACCTGAATCATGTTCTTACGACCTCATCAGCAAGTGATTCGGCCTGTTCTGAACAGTTACCAATATCCTACCATAAAGCCGGTATTATGGTAACCCCCGTAAAGAAAAAATGTGTATATTTTCCCACTTTCTCACAGATACTATCAAAAAATATGAAAGGAATCTTTTTTATGTATATTACACTTGCACTGCAGACACTGGGTTCTTTTGTCGTGCTCTTTATTCTGGCAAAGATCAGCGGATACCGACAGATCTCCCAGATGAGCATGTTTGATTATGTAAATGGTATCACCATAGGCTCTATAGCCGCGGAAATGGCTACAGGGCTGGATGCCCACTGGTCCTATCCGCTGACCTCTATGGTAGTTTTTGGTCTGCTGACCCTGGCTGTCTCCTGTCTGACCGACCATTCTCTGAAATTTCGAAGATTCATGATAGGCGAGCCTATCATTCTTCTGCACAATGGCAAACTATACAAACAAAATCTGAAAAAGGCGCATATCAATATTGACGAACTGCTGGAGAGCTGCCGGATCAACGGCTATTTCTCCTTAAGTGAACTGCAGACCATACTGATGGAAAGCAGCGGCAAATTCAGTTTTATCCCGGCCGCCGGCCAAAAGCCGGTCACCGCCAGTGATATGAACCTTCCCGCCGAGGCCGACTCCCTCAGCGCCGTCATCATTACCGATGGACTTCTGCTCACCCGCAATTTGAAAGCTCTGGGAAGAGATGAAAACTGGGTACACAAAAAGCTGCAGCAAGCGAACTGTAAAACTATATCTTCTGTTTTTCTTGCAGTCTTTGAACAGCCGGATGAACTCCTGGTTTTCCCAAAAGATGCCGATCAGACACCGCCGGACCTTCTCTCCTGATCACTCCAGAAGGAAGCAGCTGGTATAGGCAATAGTGCCGGATCCGTAATAATATTTCATATGATTATCCGTACAGACCTGATTCACCAGAATACCGTAGGATTCCATGGATGAGATCGCCTTTTCCGGAAAACGGCAGGGTTCATCGGGATAAGCACAGGTTTTGCATACTGTACAGGCGCCTGCTCCCAGCGCCAGCATATCAGGATACAGCTTCTGCAACTCCTCTCTCGCTTTTGCAAAATTCTCCTTATGTGCTTCCTCGGTATCCATCATGGCCTCAATGTCCATGGAATCCTCCATCTCACCTACCGTCTGTACCAGAATGCCTTTTTTATATTTTCTGACTTTACTCTCACACTCCTCCAGAGAGCCGCAGCCCGGCGGACAGGACCAGCATCTTCCGTACATGCCGCAGGTATTGTCCTCACACATTTTCCTTACCTCCGGCATCAGTCGGATTGTTTCACAGTCAAGCTCTCCCACCTGGGAAAAACCGGCACTCTTTGCGATCGCCAGTACTTTTCCTGTATCCATTTCTTTATCTCCTCGTTCTTTTTAATTTCTGTATTTGTTCAGTAGCTTCATCGATTCGATCCGCAGCTTTATGAAAAAAGACTGCACCGACAGGGTATGAAAAAGGGCTGCCGGAAACCGACAGCCCTCTCCTGTTTTGATAAATTAGCAAGCACCAACCAGGCTCTTTGCCAGAGTAGCTGCGGAAGCAGCATCCTCAGAATATCCATCAGCACCAATCTCATCAGCGAATGCCTGAGTAATCGGGGCACCACCAACCATGATCTTGATGTCTTTACGGAAGTCTTCTGCGTTCAGAGCAGCAACTGTGTCTCTTAAGGAAGGCATAGTTGTGGTCAGCAGAGCAGACAGGCAGATGATCTTAGTATCTGTGTTCTCTTTGTAGCACTCGATAATTTTCTCGATCGGAACGTCAACGCCCAGGTCGATAACTTCGAAGCCGGCAGACTCGATCATCATAGCAACCAGGTTCTTACCGATATCATGAAGGTCACCGGCAACTGTTGCGATAATAACTTTACCCAGAGCGCCTGTGGATCCGCTTCCCAGATGCGGTTTCAGAACCTCAACACCTTTTTTCATAGCACGTGCAGCAACCAGCATCTCCGGAACGAAGATCTCGCCGTTTTTGAATTTCTCACCAACAACAGCCATAGCATCGATCATACCTTTGTTCAGGATCTCGATCGGCTCACAACCCTCATCCAGAGCTGCCTGTACTGCTGCGCCTACTAATTTGGCTTTACCTTTTTCTACTAATGCTGCTACTTCATCAATTTTAGACATAATGTTACCCTCCGCTATAATATTATATTGTTTTTATTTAAACAGGCAGTCCTCAATGCCTTGTTTAAATCTTTAGAATTAAAAAATATGTATGTATTTATTTCTGTGGACCAAACATTTCATCTCTGAATGCGCCAACGTATGCCATACAGAAATCATCGTTGCCCAGCATAGCATCTGTAGCGAACAGAAGACCGATAAAGTCTCTCTCTCCGAACTCCGGATCTACGCCGCCTTTAAGTTCTTCGAACAGACCCTCGATATCACGCTCTTCGTACTCTTCATCTACTTCCGGAGCGATGATACCGGCTTTCATAGCCAGTGCAACGTATGCCGGGTATAAGTACTTGCGATCCTCTTCTGCCAGCTTCTCAGCGATCGGAGCCAGATCCTGATCCTTGGTAACCTCTCCGTTAGCCATCAGAGCTTCTGTAGAAGCGATCAGGCCCATCAGAGCACGGTTCAGCGGATCGAAGATAGCGCTGTCCAGACCAGCCTTCATTGCCAGCACGGTAAAGGACTGGTTCAGGATCTTTCTGTAGGGCAGGTTGAAGGAAATGTTGGATACAGCACCGGTAATATGGATAGTCGGGTACTGTGCACGAATCGTGTCCATAACCTCTTCAACCATAGCAATACCATCCTCAGATGTACACAGCATCTCGATCAGGGGATCGATATGGATACGGCTGGGATCGATATTGTACTGTTTTGCCTTAGCCATGATATCGTCGAATACTCTCAGTCTGTCAGCTGCGCTCTGCGGGATACCCTTATCGTCAGAAAGAAGAGCTACAACCTCCCACTCGGAATCAGCGATCAGCGGGAACAGGATATCGATCTTGTCGCCCTCTCCGGATACGGAGTTAATCAGACCCGGTTTCTTGCAGATACCGGATTTGTAAACCTCAGCCAGAACATTGGGGCTCGGGCTGTCCACAGCGATCGGAAGATCAGATACTTCCTGAATGCAGTCGATCATCCATTTGAGAGTTTCCACCTCCACATCCTCCTCAACGGATGCGCAGCAGTCGATGTATGTAGCGCCTGCTTTGTCCTGAGCGATAGCTCTCTGTTTGATAAACTCTGCATCTTTTTCAGCAATGGCCTTAGCCACCACCGGAATAGATCCATTGATCTTTTCACCAATAATAATCATCGTAATTGCCTCCTAAACATTATATGTCTATAGTATCACATTCAAAGAAAAAGGTAAACCAGATTTTGGTTATTCTGACAATTATTTGACATATCAATGTATTCCATTTTTTTACATCTGCCATATAGAAAGCAGCATACCTGATCTGCTTTTAGCAAAATTGATACTCGCTCTCATCCAGGAACATAAGTTCATCCACATAGGTATCATTAAAATCGGGATCTGCAGCCAGTTCAAGGAATTCTACCCTTTCATGAAGACTGGCACTTCTGTCATACTCCACTTCATTGAGAACCGCAATTTGCGCACCCTCACCGGCTGCGTTTCCAATCATATGGATACGATCCAGAAGTTCGGGTGGTAAAAGTCCGATTCTGCAGGCACTGGAGGCTCGCATATAGTTGCCAAATGCCCCTGCGATCAGTATCTCTTCGATATCAGTTTCCTGTATTCCCATTTTCTTGCAAAGAAGCACGATACCGGCGGCAATTGCAGCCTTGGCCTGTTGTACCTCACCGATATCTTTCTGTGTCAGATAGACTTTGTCCGTGATCTTAAAGGCATTCTTTCCGTCCACTTTGATGATACGATCCTGGTGTTTAACGGCATTTTCTTCCTCCAGTTCATCGGGATCCATCAGACGGCCGGTGTCTTCCACAAAACCTTCCTTTAAAAGCATGGCTACAATATCCATAAGACCGGAACCGCAGATACCTACAGCTTCTCCTCCGCCGATGGTACTGTATACGATCTCACCATCTTTCATTTCAATATGATCCACAGCGCCTTTGGCTCCACGCATGCCGCAGGCGATCTTGGCGCCCTCAAAAGCGGGTCCCGCTGCTGTAGAGCAGGTGATCATTCTGTTTTTATTTCCAAGCACCATCTCACCATTCGTGCCGATATCGATCATCAAAGTCATCTTATCTCTATGCTCCATGTCACTGGCGATCAGACAGCCCACCGTATCCGCGCCCACAAAGCCGGCAATATTAGACAAAAAGATCAGTGTGCCTTCCGGATGAATGGCCAGCCCCACTTCCGAAGCGAGGCACATCATATTTTCACGAACCGCCGGGTTATATGGGGCATGTACCAGAGAGGCCGGAGAAATATTCATAAACAGATGGTGCATACAGGTATTTCCCACCACAGAGATCTGATAGATGTCTTTTCTCGCAATACCGATCTGTCTGGTCAACTCTCCCAGCATTTCATTCAGCGCTCTGCGAATACAGCCTGCCAGCTCATCTCCGCTTCCATTCTGAAGCACATGATCACTTCTGGCAATAACATCTGCGCCAAACTGGGCCTGCGGATTTAAGCGGCTGGTCACCGCCAGCTGCTCTCCCCTCACACTGTCCAACAGATACCCTACTACAGAGGTCGTGCCGATATCAAACGCTGCCAGATAGCATTTTTTCCCTTTTTCCGCCAGCTCCATCACTCTGTCCTTGCACAGAATCACTTCCGCCTCACGGTTATGCCCCTCCATAAAAGAATAGATGGATGAGATCACTGCGGGTGAAGCGGTAAAATCTGAAGCTCTACGGCCGGTGGCCTCAGAAAGCGCCATCTGTAAAAGTTCCCATTCCGAATCACTTCTGCCCACTTGGCAGCGTTTTCCCTTGACGGCCACATGCTGAATCATAGGCATAATGGGAATCTTTCTCTCTACTCCTGTTGTCAGCAGGCTATGGCCGGTAGCCTTCAGAGAAGTATCCACTTCCATGTCACAGTCCGTGTGGATCTGACAGGCTTTCTGCACACCATTATATTTTTCGCTTTTTACCTGAACCAGACATTTTCCGCAGGTTCCGTGGCCTCCGCAGGGGGCATCCGGTGCCGCTTCCGCGCGGATCAGTGCATCCAGAAGCGTAGCTGTTTCTTCACTCGTAAAGCTGCGTTTTTCTTTTACCAGAGTAATCGTATATTCCGCCATTTCTTCCTCCTATCGTCTGTCGGACAGACTGTTTTCTTCTGTTATTCATCATAGCATATTTTGTTATTTTTTTCACCTGCAGAACCATCTAAAAGCATAGTATTCTCATATTTTTACAAAAAAGCAAAAAAAAGACAACCGGGAAGTTGTCTTTTTCCTGAGAACTGTATTCTCTTTTGGTGTAGCAAAAACTATATAATGTATTGGGGGGTTTTTACGGTTTTTATTATATGCCTTTATCTCCAAAAAGTCTGCACAAAGTTCATAAATATGGCAGGCACTTTTTGTCAACTTTCACCAATACACGGCATATCTGCCGCCGTTGAAAAGATCTCCTCAAATTCATTTCTATCAATCTTTTCTCTTTCCATCAATACACGGGCACATTCATGCAGTACATTTTCATGTTCTTTGACAATAGCCTTTGCCCGCTCATAGCAGTTTGCAATAATGTTACGGATCTCCTCATCAATAGATGCCGCCGTAGCTTCACTGAAGCCTTTCGTATGCCCCAGATCACGTCCAATAAACACCTCATCCGCATCATTTTCATAGGCTACCATACCTAATTTATGTGACATACCATAACGCGTCACCATAGCCTTTGCCAGCGCCGTGGCCTGCTTGATATCCTGCGAAGCGCCGGTCGTGATATCTTCAAAAATCAGCTCCTCCGCGATTCGGCCACCCAGGCAGACCATAATATGCTGCAGCATCTGCCCTTTTGTCTCAAACATATCATCCTTCTCCGGCAGCGGCATGGTATAGCCTGCTGCTCCCATGCCGGTAGGAATAATGGAGATCGTATATACCGGCTCCATATCCGGCAGTACATGAAACAGAATCGCATGCCCCGTCTCATGATAAGCCGTAATCTTTTTCTCTTTTTCAGAGATCACACGGCTCTTTTTCTCCATGCCGATACCCACTTTGATAAAAGCGCTCTTAATATCCTGCTGCCGTATATACATACGATCATCTTTTGCCGCCAGTATGGCAGCTTCATTTAAAAGACTTTCCAGCTCAGCTCCGGTAAATCCCGCTGTTGTCTGTGCGATCTGGTGAAGATCCACATCCTCCGCCAGAGGTTTGTTTTTAGCATGCACTTTTAAAATTGCTTCACGCCCACGTACATCCGGTCTGGCCACTGCCACCTGCCGGTCAAAACGGCCCGGTCTGAGGATCGCCGGATCCAGTACATCCACACGGTTAGTGGCTGCCATAACAATGATTCCCTCATTGACGCCAAAACCATCCATCTCTACCAGGAGCTGATTCAATGTCTGCTCCCGCTCATCGTGACTGCCGCCCATACCGGTACCTCTTCGTCTGGCTACCGCATCGATCTCATCGATAAAAATAATACAAGGGCTGTGTTTCTTGCCTTCTTCGAACAGATCACGCACACGGGACGCACCCACACCCACGAACATCTCCACGAAATCTGATCCGGAAATGCTGAAAAACGGTACACCCGCTTCTCCGGCAATTGCCTTGGCCATCAATGTCTTACCGGTTCCTGGCGGTCCCACCAGAAGGACACCCTTGGGAATTCTTGCACCGACCCGGGTATATTTCTGGGGATTTTTGAGGAAATCCACGATCTCCTTCAGATCCTCCTTCTCTTCTTCCAGACCGGCAACCTCTTCAAAGGTGATCTTTTTGTCCTTATCATCAGACAACTTTGCCCGGCTTTTTCCAAAATTCATCATTTTGGCATTAGACCCGCCGCCATTCATAGAACGATTCATAAACATGATCATGATCATGACTACGACCATAGACAACAGAACAGGCAGCACTACATTGCCAAAGATGCTTTCTCCCGGCACATCATCCAGTGTATACTGCACACCATACGTCTGCAGAAGCTTTTCCACATCGCTGACATTGCTGACATAAAAATTTACTTCCTGTCCATCCTTAAGAACCGCGTCAACCGAACCGGTCGGAATCTCCCGATTCTGCTCAATTTCCACAGCCTGTATCTGCTCCTGCTCCACCGCTGTCTGAAACTCCTGCCAGGTATAAGCAGAACGGGTGGGCATATTGCCGGACAGATAGATGAACAGAACCACCAGAATCGCGCAAAACACCAGATAGCCGGTCCATATTCTTGATTGTTTTCCCACGTAACCTTTACTCCTCTTGTTTTAATCTTCCCTGCAAATACTCTGCCTTTATTCTTCCGGACAGATCACCCCGATATAGGGAAGATTTCTGTATTTCTGTGCATAATCCAGACCAAATCCTACAACAAATTCATCCGGAATATTAAAGCAGACATAATCTGCCTTTACATCCACGATCCGGCGCTCCGGCTTATCCAGCATACAGCACAGCTTCATGCTGGCCGGATTACGGTCATTCAGAACTTTCATCAGATAACTGAGAGTCCGCCCCGTATCCACAATATCCTCCACAATAAGAACATCTTTTCCCTGCAGAGGCTCATCCAGGTCCTTTACAATCTTTACGACTCCGGAAGATTTTGTGCTGTTACCGTAACTGGACACAGACATAAAATCCATGGTCACCGGAATGGTAAGCCGTTTGGCCAGTTCACAGGTAAAAAAAACACTTCCCTTAAGAATACCCACCAGATGTATGCATTTTCCTGCATAATCACGGTTGATCACTTCTGCCATTTCATCCAGTTTCCTGGACACTTCTTCTTCGCTTAATAATACTTTGATTTTATCACTCATGTTCATAGTCTCCTGTAATTGTAATCTCAAGAATTCTCTGTGTTTCCTCCGTCACTTTATATTCTGCGCCAATACGTTCTCCGATCAGCCAGACCACCGACGATCCGTCAGCCAGAATCCAGAGACTGTCTCTTATGTGTTGTGGTATCTTGCGGTCAATCAGAAAACGATTCAGTTTCTTATGATGACCGGCATCATCTATGGTGATGACGTCTTCAGGCCTTCGTCTTCGCAACATAAGCCTGTTTTTGATTTTATCATAATCAAACCATTTCGTATACGTATTTTCTGGAATTTTTGCCGTATTTTGTAGCTTTATACATAATTCTATCCTGTTATTTTCAAAAGAAAAACAGCCTGGAGCCGTTAGCTCCAGAATTTCGTCCGATCCTTCTGTATCCGACTGCCTCCCAATACAGATACCTTCTTTTTCTTTCCATGCAGTTATCCCGTCCGGAAGACAGATCTGTTTACCACAGGATGCAAAAAACAGTCCTTTCACGCTTCGGATATGTTCCCCCGTCACATCCTTTCGCCCACCTATTTGTTCCTCCACGGCACGTAAAATCAGACGCTGATGAAACAGCTCGGGTTCCTCTAACAGTGCTTCTGAAAGGAATATGCCATCCTTACGTTTCTGTACTATTTTATTCCAGACAGTATCCTCCACCGTGCGAAGATACTCTTCCGTCTGCTGCAGCAAAAGGGCCAGCTCTGCAATATGCTCAGTTGCGCCAGAATTGACCTTTTCTTCCAAAAGCGGCAGAATTTTATGACGAATACAGTTTCTCGTGTATGTTGTATCCGCGTTGCTCTCATCTTCCTGCCAGGTCATCTTCTTCTGCTCCAAATAAAAAAGAATTTCCTTTTTACTGACACACAGCAGCGGACGAATGATCCCGTCATTCATCGGACGAATCCCCCCCGCCCCGGTCAGACCACTTCCTCTCGCCATTTGAAACAGTACAGTCTCCGCCTGATCATTCTGATGATGCGCTACAGCAATGGCACCTGCCCCCCATTCTTCCTTCATCTCAGCAAAAATTCTATACCGTAAGTTACGTCCAGCCTCTTCTACACTGATTTTTTTCTCTCTGGCCTCCTTTGCAGCCGAAACACGAAATATCCGGCAAGGAATCCCATAGCTTTGGCAATATGCTTCAACAAAAGCGGCATCCCGATCAGCATTTTCTCCCCGGAGACCATGGTGCACATGCACCGCATACAAAGACAGTCCATAGAGAGGAATCAGCTCACGCAATATTTCCATCAGACACAGTGAATCCGCGCCGCCGGAAAAACCCACCAGTATTTTTTTATTTTCCGGCACCATATGCCACTGCTCCATGAATCGTTCTACTTTTCTTATCATCTGTATTACTCCTGTTTATCCCAGAAACCTGCCACCAATACGGTTCTGTCATCGGCAGGCTGTTTCTCCGTTTGCGGAATTAAAGAAAGTATCTCCTCACTCATCTTTTTGGGGGCTTTCTGTGTCAGATGCAGTAAAAGCTCCTGCCACGCATCCTCCTGTCCGTCACACAAAAAGGCATCCAGCACACCATCCGTCACCATAATAATATAGTCCCCCGGCTGAAGGCGTACTCTGACTTTTTCGTATCCGCTCTCTATTTTTAAACCCGGCGCCATTGTCGGAAGCGCTATACATTCCACCCGGCTGCGGCGAAGAATATAAGAGGCACAGGCCCCTGCTTTCATAAACTCACACACGCCGGTATACAGATTAACCTGGCAGACATCCAGCGTGGCATAGGTCTCCCGATCTTCCTGCAAAAGAAAAGACGTGTGTATCATCTGAAAAGCGGTTTCCTTAGAAAAGCCGCAGGCCATAAATTCCTCCAAAAGATTGAGTACCCGTTCACTGGTCTGCTCTGCCCGGGCACCGGATCCCATTCCATCAGACAGGCACAGCTGTACACTTCCGTCTCCGGCAAAAATGCTGTAATTGTCTCCGCACACCTTTTCTGACGCTCTAAAGGTGCGGCTTACACCGCACAAAAGTTCATAGCGTACAGCTTCCGTAAAGCAGTACAGCGCATACTCTTCACTAATATACATTTTCTGGTTTTTATCCGCCATCAGATGGCGGCCTGTCAGATTTTCCAGAACTTCCTGCACTTCCTGCAGCGGCTTTGTCCCATGCTCTCTGGTGCGTAACGTCACAAAAAGCTTCAGCCGCCGATTATCCATCTCCAAAGACCAGGCTTCTCCCACGATCAGCCCCCGCCGATAAGCTGCGTTTTTCAGTTTTTTCTGCATACCTTCTCCCAGAGGCTGATATTTCTTTGCTTCTCTGGCCGACTGGCGCAGCATATGCGAGATTTCTCCCAGCTGCAGAGCTGTAGCTTCCTGCAGATCACGAAGCTGTTTTCTATGAAACTGTTCTGCATAGTATTCCTGCATACAATAGGCCATGATCTGCGCAGTCTCCCGACCTCTGCTGCACCAGGAAAGCCATTCTCCCAATCCTTTTTCATACTGTTCCCATTTATTTTCATCCATCAAACGAATCAGCTCAGTGGCATATTTTTTTCGCCCGATCCGTCCTACCTTTTCACAATGCACACGATAATGGCAGTTTTCACAGGCTCTTCTCTGAAACAGTGTCCATACACTTTCCGTAACAGAAGCTGACGCCTCTTCCTGTGCATATAATTCTTCCGAAAGTGTCTGAAAAGCTTCTGCTTTCATCCACAACAGCCTGTCCTGCGGCATCAGCCCGCTAAAACTTGTCTCCTTATCGTGAAAAAAAATTTTTGCCATGTTCTGCGCCGCCAGAAACAGGCCCGCTGCGAACATGGCAAATATAATCTGCTGCATAAACCACCCTCCCCTGACACGATCGTCGGAGATCATTATACAGACAGTCTCGTAAAAAATATGTCAAAACATGAGAGTCAGCTGTTTATTTTGCTTCTTTAAACATAATCTCACCATCATTTACAAGGCCCAGCTTTTCTCTGGCAATCTTGGCCACATACTCATCACTCTGCATGTATTCTCCCTTTTTCTCGATGGTGTCCGTTCGCTGCGTTTCCTCTTCGATCTGGGTTTCCAGCCTGGAAATCGTCGTATTGTTCTCCTCAATCGTCCGATGCATGGCACTGCTCTTTACACAGATTACACACAAAAGCACACAGACAATCACGGTGATCATCAGCATACCGATCAGATTCTGCCGGTAATTTTGGCTGACCCGGTACGCTCTCTTCTTAAATCCTGCTTTCGCCATTATTCTTTCGTTCTCCCCGATCTTTTTTCTCTTTCTGGACTTTCTCCAAATGACCATACATTAGAATTCTACCCCTTTTAAGATGATTTTTCAACCATTTTATACACAGGCAGGCAGGGAAAAACAGCTTTTTTATCGCTAATGTCACAAGCCGGAGAATACAGCTGACGATTTTTACCACAAAAGGACTGATCGTATACTGGTAAACGGCAGCACCCAGGACAACAGCAAGTATTTCGCTGCCTCTGAGCACTCCCTCAACATGGCATACGATCCAGTCAAAAAAAAGAAGACCTGCGCAAATCCAAAACACCAGATCTTCTCTGTCCACCCAGCGTTTGCTGTGGGAAAACGTGTTTCTGAAAATACGCAGGCCATCGTATACCAAACCCATGCACCAACCAAAGAACGCCATCTGTACAAACAGCCAGAGATCAGCAGCAGCTCTGGAAGATTCCATCAGCGCAACAGACGCTGCCAGAGTTTTCTTTGCTCTGTCTTTGCATTGCCGCCCTTCATGTATTGTATACTGTCCACTGTTCCGCTGAGACTGATATGTCCTGTTTCCAGAGAAAGCTCACCAATATGCAGCTCATGTCCTCTGATCTGCAGCCGGCCGCATACGGTATCCAGACGGATCGATTCTGTATCAAAGGATACCACTTCTTTAACGCCGCTGATCTCACCTTTCTGGCACTCCCGCAGACACAGCTCATGTCGGTTTCTGTTCTGAGGCTCCGGCATAGGCCAAACTCACTTTTTTCTTATAGTATATGAAACCGTATCCTTCTTCATACCATCACAACAGACGGTACATCTCCTGAGCCGCTTCTTTTTTTACGGTTTCCTGTACATTCAGGATTTCTGCCCGAATAGTACGGGTACCAAACTGAATTTCCAGAACGTCCCCGGCCTTTACAGCAGCAGACGCTTTTGCCGGTTTTCCATTGATCATCACCCGCCCTGCATCACAGGCTTCGTTTGCCACTGTACGACGTTTGATCAGACGGCTTACCTTCAGATATTTATCCAGTCTCATCGTTCTTCCTCCCGTTTATATAAAAAGCCGGACAGTTTCCTGCCCGGCCTCTCCTACCTGCTGCCTGATTACTGATTCAGCATATCCTTTAAAGCTTTACCGGCTTTGAACTTCGGAGCTTTGGAAGCTGCAATAGTCATGGAAGCACCTGTCTGCGGATTTCTTCCCTCTCTTGCTGCTCTCTCGGATACCTCAAAAGTACCGAAACCTACCATCTGGATTTTCTCACCTTTTTTTAATTCCTCAGCTACAACATCCTCAAAAGCTTTCAGAGCTGCTTCAGCACTTTTTTTAGACAGTCCGGCTTTCTCAGCCATAGCTGCTACTAATTCAGTCTTGTTCATTTCTAATTCCTCCTGTATTATGCAAATCTTCCTCGTGTCGGAAATGTACAGTCTGTATAGGAAATGCTGTTCTATTCACCTTCACGAATATCTCCCTTTTGGAAATACACATCATTACTTATATAACGAATGCCCTTGTTTGTCAAGGAAAAACCGCATATTTAAGGGGTTCTGACCACTTTTTGCACAAACTCCAGCCAGTTTTTCTCCTGTCTGAGGATTTTTAGCATTTTTTCCATATTCTTCTTCAGCGGCATGTTTTTAGGGTTCTGCATATAATAGTTGACCAGTTTCCAGTTTTTCCAGGGATAAGAGAGTCTGAGCAAAAGATCCATTTTTTCCTCAGAATCCAATTGCCGTATCTCCTGATACCAGTCCAGAATCTGTACAAATATCTGATCATTCCAATCATTTTTTTCCAGAATCTTTCGCATGTAACGGTAAAGATCTGCACTTTGCCGTTCAAAATTCCATTTCTGAAAGCCGGTGACAATCGTCTGCGTTCCCGAGAACAACACACTATGGTGGGTATAATCCCCATGACACACCGATGTCTCCCCTTGTGAAACAAACTGCCGTTCACAGATTCCCTGCATTTTTTCTACCGCATATTCTCCCTGACGAATAAATTCCTCCATACATCCGGACAAAAGCTCTTCAAATTCATTTTTCTTCCGCCGTTTTTTCAAAAATACGGCCGTTCTTTTCATCTCCCGGTTATGGCGCATACATTCCTCATAGAGTGATGGCGGTGTATATTGTTCCTGAAATGGGATCGACATCACACTATGTATCCTGGCCAGCGTCTGTGTTCCCCGACGGATATCTGCGGCAGCGTGTGTATCGCACTCCCGTCCCCTGTACCAATTTCGCAGAATATACACGGTTCCCGCTCTGTCGCGGCTGTAGAGTTCTCCTTCGAGGTTAGGAAGCAGCATATCTGTCAATGCGTATCCCGCATCCTCAATTTTTTCCTGCAAAAGTTTCTGCCAGATCAGTTTCTGCACAGAACCCGGATATTCCTGCAAAATACAAAGTCCCCCTTCTGTTTCACAGATCCAGGCTCCCCTTCCTCTTACCAGATTGTCCGTATGAATCCCATACTTTTCCAGTACTTCCAGTTCATATTGATACAAGGCAATTCCCCCTCAAGTCCATTTTGCGTTGCGTATTAATCTATGAATACACAACGCAAAATAGAAGAGAGGGGGAATAAAATCTTATCTTTATTTCAGTTTTCAAAAAATATTAATAGGCACGGCCCCAGTAAACCATCTTTTTGGCCGGTTTTCCACAGCATACACATACATCGCCTACAGATTCCCCATCAAAGGGAATGCAGCGGGATGTTGCGGCTGTATCTTCTTTGATCTTATCCTCGCATGCCTGGTCTCCACACCACATAGCCTTGATAAATCCCGGTTTTGTTTCAACAATATCCTTAAACTCATCGTAATTATGTGCCACATAGGTATGGGCATCACGATGTGCACGGGCTCTTTCCAGCATCTCATGCTGCATGGTATCCAGAAGCTTCTTCACCTCATCTGTCAGATTTTCCAGAGCCACCACTGTCTTTTCACGATTATCGCGGCGAACCAGTACAGCCTGTCCATTAGCCAGATCCTTCGGACCCAGCTCGATACGAACCGGAATACCTCTCATCTCCGCCTCAGAGAACTTCCACCCCGGACGATTATCACTGTCATCCAGTTTGACCTTCAGTCCGGCAGCTTTCAGCTCGCTGTACATTTCCTGACATTTCGGCAGAACGCCTTCTTTATGCTGCTGTACCGGAATAATGCATACCTGTACCGGGGCAATTCTCGGCGGCAGTACCAGACCGCTGTTGTCTCCGTGTACCATGATAATGGCACCGATCATACGGGTGGTAAATCCCCAGGAAGTCTCATATACCGGCTTCAGCTGATTGTCTTTGTCCGTATACTGCACACCAAAAGCGCTGGCAAAACCGGAACCAAAGTTGTGGCTGGTACCGGACTGCAGAGCTTTTCCGTCATGCATGAGAGATTCGATGGTATACGTAGCCTCTGCGCCTGCAAATTTCTCCTTGTCCGTCTTTTTGCCGCGGACTACCGGAATAGCCAGTACCTCTTCACAGAAATCTGCGTAAACATTCAGCATCTGAACAGTTCTTTCCTCGGCTTCCTCAGCTGTTGCATGTACGGTATGTCCTTCCTGCCATAAAAATTCACGGGAACGAAGGAACGGCCTTGTGGTCTTTTCCCAGCGCACTACAGAACACCACTGGTTATATACCTTCGGAAGATCACGGTAGGAATGTACTTCACTGGCAAACAGATCGCAGAACAGTGTCTCAGATGTGGGTCTGACGCAGAGACGTTCCTGCAGCTTTTCCTCACCGCCATGGGTAACCCAGGCCACCTCCGGAGCAAAGCCCTCGATATGATCCTTTTCCTTCTGCAACAGGCTCTCCGGAATAAACATGGGCAGATATACATTCTGTACACCTGTCTCTTTAAAACGACGATCCAGCTCTGCCTGAATATTTTCCCAGATTGCATATCCTGCCGGTTTAATCACCATGCATCCTTTAACACTGGTATAATCGCACAGTTCTGCTTTCAGCACAACGTCTGTATACCATTGCGCAAAATCCTCCTCCATGGAAGTGATTGCTTCGACTAATTTTTTCTCTGCCATAATATCTCCCTTTATCTTCAAATTTATTAATTTACAGTTTAATTTCGATCCTGCGGTCCGAATGTTTATACTGATAATACCGTACTCCGGCCGCATCCATCATTCTCTTTGAAGCGATGGTACTGTCTGAATCCGCATATTTATCGCTGTCATAGACCACCGTAGTGATTCCCGCCTGAATGATTGCCTTGGCACACTCATTACAGGGGAACAACGTCACATAGATCTTTGCCCCCTCAAGACTTCCGCCCCGATAATTCAGAATAGCGTTAAGTTCACTGTGGGTTGTATAAAAATATTTATTATCCAGCGGAGCACCCTCCCTGCACCAGGGAAATTCATCATCCGAACATCCCTTAGGAAATCCATTATACCCCATAGACAATATTTTATTATCTGCGCTGACTATACAGGCTCCCACCTGTGTATTCGGGTCCTTAGAGCGCATACCGGACAACATGGCCACCCCCATAAAATATTCATCCCAGGTAAGATAATCATTCCTCTTTCCTGTCATCCGCTGACACCTCCTCACTGTGCATCATTTGATGTTTTTTCTGTAAATCCGCAGCTCTTTTGTGAATGGATCTCTCATTCAGACGGATCACCAGTTCATCCAAAAGCTTATCCATGACCTGTACCCATTCTTCATAAGACTCCACCGGTTCTCCATACAGCGGCAGAATATCTCCGGTATGATGAATGAATTCTGCCAACGTATAAACGTTTCTGGCATTTTCAAACTGTTCCCATATTTTTTGCTTCTGTCTTTCTTCCATCGTCAGAAGCAGTACATCGTCTCCAATATCTTTCTGTTCCAGCTGCTGTGCCTGGCAGTTTTGCGTATCGTAGCCATGTTCACGTAAAACAGCATAAGCCTTGGCATCCAATGGTTCAGGAAACAGCACCACCAGCCCTCTGGACTCGATGGTAAGCGGGTTCAGAAGAAACTTACTTTTCATAATACTCTTGCTCATAGCGGAACGACAGGTACCATCTCCATCCACAAAGATCAATTTGCTGTACGGCATATGTTTTTCTCCTTATACCTGTATCACCTGGTGTCCGGCCGCTTTTAACAGGCGATTCATGATTGCCTGTCCCATAACCGGAGTGCAAAACGACTCCGAATAGATCTTCTTCACCGCCAGATCATCAAATCTTCGCAGCACATCGTACAAATGACGGGCGATACTTTCCTCATCTGCTCTGCTGCCAATACTAAGTACCTGTTCAGCCTGATATAAACACGCAGTCTCATCCGCAGCGATCACACCACAGGCTTCACCCTTTTCCCGAAGTAAAGCTGCCTGCGCATTAATATATGTCGTTACCGCTTCCGGTTCACCCTCAACGATCACCAGGTCGGCCTTTGGAGCATAATGTTTATATTTCATCCCCGGAGCTTTCGGGTGGATTCCCGAGCTTTCTTCGATCAGCCCTCTGTCCATCCGCACCTCGCCGATCACCGAGGCTAGCATTTCCTGTGTGATGTATCCGGGGCGAAGGATCATTGGAATATCTTCCGTAAAATCAACGATCGTAGATTCCAGGCCTATTCCGACCTCTCCTCCATCAACGATCATTTCGATTCTGCCATTCAGATCATCTACTACATGATCCGCTTTCGTGGGGCTCGGTCGCCCGGAAGTATTGGCACTGGGGGCGGCAATATACCCTGTACTAAAGCGTATCAGCGCGCGCGCCACCTCATGAGAAGGCATACGCACCGCCACACTCTCCAGACCACCTGTAGTCTGAAGCGGCACCTTATCATTTTTTTCAAAAATCATAGTCAGCGGGCCGGGCCAAAAAGTCTCCGCCAAAAGTCTCGCTTTCTCAGGCACTTCCCTGACGATCCCATACAGCGCGTCCATATCCGCAATATGTACGATCAGCGGATTATCAGAAGGTCTCCCCTTCGCGGCATAAATCTTCTCCGAAGCCAAAGGATTAAGCGCATCCCCGCCAAGACCATACACCGTCTCCGTAGGAAAAGCCACCAGACCACCCGTCCGCAGGATCTTTGAAGCCGTCTTAAGCCATTCGCTGTCCTCATCCAAACCGGCTGCCTTTTCAATAATCGTCTGCATAATAATTTCCTCTGAATTTTGCCATACTTTTATTATTATACCATTAAGAAACCCAAAAGAAAACCCCTCAATCTCTCCATCCTCCCCTATTTCCACCCAAAACGTAAATGGGGCTGCCGTATTTCGAAGGTTCCCGCTATATATATGCATTTTGGCGACTTTAACGAGCACGACTCCGAGACTACAGGCTCGGAGCGAGCGCAGTAGG
>JAEDOO010000140.1 GCA_016301965.1 Lachnospiraceae bacterium
AGGCCAGGAAGATCTCTACCTTGGAGGTACCCATACGTCCAAGGAAGTTGCGGTTATTGGTGCAGAGATTTCTGGAAATCGTTCAGTTCGATCTCGCAGTATTCGGCGGTCTTCTCATCCGGAGTGAACAGTGCGCATTTTGCGCCCGCTTCGATGGCCATGTTTGCCATTGTCATTCGGCTGGCTACGGTCATGTTCTCAATCGTATCACCGGTGAATTCCAGCGCCTGGTAGGTAGCGCCGTCTGCCCGGAGATCGCCGATCAGACGAAGAATAATGTCCTTGGAGGTCACATTGGCCGGCAGTGAAACAGGACAGAGAACCGTCACCTTGCTCTCACAATGCCCGTCATTTCCCTGAGAACATCCAAAGCCAGCCCCGCGGAGTCAAGAAAGTGGATGTAACACCAGGAAGCCAGAAAAATACGTCCGAAAGCCAAAGCAAAAAAGCCTGTCATTGGACGTAAAGCCCGCTATCTTCCCTGAATAACCTGTCCCCTTGGCATCATTTAAAATATCCAAATAAAATTTATATATTTTTATTAGCATATATCCATGGTACAATATTCATTGCTGCCACCCCTATATAGGTGCAGAAAGGGGGTGTGTCGTCGTGGAAATATGCTCATCATTTTTATTCTCTATTTTGGCAAGTGTAGTTGCCTACTACATATGCAAATGGTTGGATGGAGAACAATAGATGGTAGCCAGCCTAGGGACTAAGCCTCCCTGCACAAAAACGGAATAGAAAGCCCCCAGAGTCTGCAGCTCCGGGGGCTTTCACTGTGCCGCAATGGACACGCTCATCATTTTGCCTATTGGCAGTATAGCATATGCTGATTTGAATTGCAACAGCCTATTGGAGCGCCACAGGGAACGGGTTTCTCGCTAGTATATCAGAGAAAATAATTAATTATTTCAAAGCTAAGTTCGAAATTATGAGTACCTAAAAGGTAAATTTTGCTATATACTTATTTTAATATACACAGCAGCCAAAATCACATAACCCTGGGAGCAGAATAAATGAACATACAATTCCAACTATGTGGACTAAGCATACTTATTTTACTGATTGTATTTTACAACAGCCATAAGACGCTGCATCTTTACAAAGAGAGGGTATTTTATGCCGTGCTCTGCATTATCACTGCGAGTCTGTCAGGGGATATTCTGTCCCTTGTGGCGATCAATTTCCGGGAAAACCTTCCGGTGATTCTGGTGGAGCTGGTCTGTAAACTTTACCTGGCTTCGCTGGTGGTTGGCGCCTGGTCTGCCCTTGACTATGTTTTTACGGATGTAATCAGCGAGAGTAAACATGTGAAAATGACCCGATGGATGATTTTGCTTGTGGCTGCTCAGAGTGTACTGATCCTCCTTTTGCCGGTGTATATTTATGATAGTGAAGGAAAAGTTTACACGTACGGACCATCTGTCATTGTGGTGTATATTTTTGTGGCGCTGTATATTCTGTCCACATTGGCGGTCACTTTTGTACTGCGTAAGAAGCTGAATCCCCGGATTAGGTTCGCCATCGTGCTCTGGATGCTGATCTGGATCGCCAGCGCAGTTGCTCAGTTTTTAAACGATGGACTTTTGATCGTGGGATTTGCCAGTGCGATCGGCGTACTGATACTTGCAGTGATTATCGAAAACCCGGAAGCAAATCTGGAACGTAAACTGGGGTGTTTTAATTCTTACGCGTTGACGGAATATCTGAATCAGTTGTTTGAACGGAAAAAATCTTTCAGTATTATGGAAATTTCTTTTGAGAATACGATCCTGCTGGAAGAAACGGGGATGGATATTGACGAATTGCTGCGGAGAATTCTCCGTTTACTGAGCCGTTACGATGATATTTTCGTATTTAAAAATATCAATCTCAGCCTGATCCTGATCAGTGAAAACAGAGAAGAATTGGAAACCGCTGCAAAAGCGATACTGGATGATGCCGGGCACAGAGATATATACCGGAAAGCGGCGACGTTTATTTTGACGGATCAGACGGACGCTTTTTCGAATGTGGATTATCTGATACGTTTCTTTTCCTTTGTCAGGTCAGAGCGTGAGGAGGAAAAGGGCGAGATCATTTTCGCGGACGAGAGTATGGTGACCCGGTTCAAAGAGAAAAATATGATCGAACAGGAGATTTCCGATGCGTTGGCGGAGGATCGTGTGGAAGTTTTTCTTCAGCCTATTTATTCTAATGGAGAGAAGGACTTTACATCAGCGGAGGCTCTGGTAAGACTTCGAAAAAGAGACGGAAGTATTATGTCACCGGGGCTTTTTATTCCGGTAGCGGAAGACAGCGGACAGATTCTGGAGCTGGGTGAAAGAGTTTTCGAGAAGGTCTGTCATTTCCTGAGCCATACGGAAGCTATAAAGCTCGGGCTTCATTACATAGAAGTAAATCTTTCCGTTGTCCAGTGTGAGAAAAATGATCTGGCAGACAGACTGATTTCTATTGCCAATGCATATGCGATTGATCCTCGGTGGATCAACCTGGAGATCACGGAAACCGGGTCGATCAGGGCCAGACATACCCTTCTTGAGAATATGAAGAAGCTGATCGAGTATGGCTTTTCGTTTTCTCTCGATGATTTCGGAAAAGGAGAATCCAATCTGATGTATGTGGTGGAGATGCCGGTTTGTATCGTAAAGCTGGATTATGATATGTCGAAAGCGTTTTTCTGTTCCGATAAGGCAAAACATGTGGTGCGGGCTGTGATCGGTATGGCTCATGGCATGAACCTGAAGGTGGTGGCCGAGGGTATTGAGACGGAAACGGAAGCCGGAGCGATGTATGTTGAGGGTATCGACTATATTCAGGGGTATTATTATGCCAGACCGCTTCCGGTACAGGAGTTTTTAGAGTTTATACGGACGAGCCAAGGGGACAGGTTCAGTGACTCAGATTGAGTCACTGAACCTGTCCCCTTGGCTCGTCTCACCTTGCTCTCACAATGCCGCTATTTCCCTGAGAACATCCAAAGCCCGCCCTGCGAAGCCAAGAAAGTGGATGTAACACCAGGAAGCCAGAAAAATACGTCCAAAAGCCGAAGTAAAAATGTCTGCCATTGGACGAAATGTCCGTCATCTCCCTGAAACCATCCAAATTTCGTCTCATGGAGCCAAGAAAGTGGATGCAACACCAGGAAGCTAAAAAAGTACATCCAAAACAGGACAGGGAACCGTCTCCTTACCCCAAATAAATATCTATAAAATTATTTATTGACTAAAACTATATATTCTGCTAAAATAAACTCACATATCAGGAATAGTTCATAGCCGTTCGGCTGCAAATTCCCCGTATTAAAAACTGAATATGGCGGAAAGCAGCAAAATGGCCGAGTATTCCGGTACATATCTTTCTTCTTTCCGCCGGCAAGCAATGTTTTGCATCACTCGCAGAAAGGAGAAATGCCTATGGCAAAAAGGAAACTGGAAGATTTGAATCTGCTTGACGACTTTCTGTTCGGCTCTGTGGTCACACACCCGGAAGTCGGTGAGAAGTTCGTCAGAGAGATCCTAAAAACTATCTTCGGCAAAGATTTTGGCAAACTGACTGTAGTACCGCAAAAGATATATTATGGTGTCGATACTGACAAACATGGTGCAAGATTAGATGTCTACCTGGAGGAATCTCCCCCGGAGAACACAGAAGATGCAGCTACCGTGTATGACATGGAACCAGACAAGAATGACGATAACAATGCGGTCAGGGCACTTCCGCGAAGAGTCCGTTTCTATCATGCTATGATCGATGGAAACAGCTTAAATTCCGGTGAGAACTATAAGCAGTTAAAGAATGTTTTTGTCATTCTGATCACATCGTATGATCCGTTAAATGGACATCGTATGATCTATACCATCCGCAATATGTGTCAGGAAATGCCATCCCTGCCATATGAAGACGGAGCCCAGACTATCTTTCTCTACACAAAAGGAACAGAGGGTGATCCGCCGAAAGAACTGCGGGAACTTCTCTATTACATGGAGAATACTACAGAAGAAAATGCTATCAACGACAGTTTAAAGCGGATCCATAAGATGGTGATGCTCGTGAAACATGATAAGGAGGTGACATTGAGCTTTATGAAAATATTTGAGAGGGAAGAAATGATCAGGCAACAGGTTCGTAAAGAAGAACAAGCCAATACCGAAAGAGAGCGCTTGCGAGCTGATTTTGAAAAAGAACGAGCAGATCATGCCGAGCAAGAAATAAAGCGCTTAAAAGAACAATTAGCTGCAAAAGAGTGAGAGTCAATGGTGTCAACGAGGACAGGTTCCGCGATTCAATTCTGATTCGCGGAACCTGTCCCCTTGGCTCTGTTACCCTTCCACAATCTCACCCGCCACAGCGCATGCTGCCGCCGTAACCGGAGAGGCCAGGAAGATTTCCACCTTGGAGGTACCCATACGTCCAAGGAAGTTGCGGTTGTTGGTGGCCACCACTCGCTCGCCGTCGGAGAGAATACCGCCGGTACGGCCACAGCACAGTCCGCAGCCCGGGTGGGTGATGATAGCGC
>JAEDOO010000141.1 GCA_016301965.1 Lachnospiraceae bacterium
AGATGCCCCAATCTCATACCAGCGTCCTCCCGGTGATCTCCAGAAAAATATCGTTTAATGTAGGCTCGCTGCTGTGGATGGATCGCAGACGGTTTTCCGCAAGCAGCCGCTGAAGCAGCGTGTCCTCCGACAGCTTGTCCATGGGACAGCTTGCCGTCTGTTCGACCTGGTCAAGCCAGGCATAGGTGACCTGTGCCGCTCCCTTGGACATGATGAGGTTATGGGGACTGTCCAGAGCAAAAATCTTTCCTCCGACGATGAAGGCCACCCGGTCGCAAAGCTCCGCCGCGTCCAGCATATTGTGGGTGGTCAGCAGGATGGTTTTTCCTCTGCGCTTCTCCTCCAGGATCATTTCCTTCATCAGGCGGCTGTTGGTGGGATCAAGGCCGCTGGTGGGTTCATCCAGAAACAGCAGCTCGGGATCGTGCAGCAGCGCTTTCACAAAGTTCAGGCGGCTTTTCATCCCCTTGGAATAGTCCGATACCCGCTTGTCCCCGTCATTTTCCAGTCCCACTGCGGCGAGCAGCTCCGGGATGGAGCGAGTCTGCCTCCGGTAGAGAGAGGAGAAGAATTGGAGATTCTCTCTGGCGGACAGCTTTTCATACAGGGTGGAGAACTCAAAGTCCACCCCGATAGATTCATAAAAGTCCGCCCCGCGGTGTTTGCACTCTGTCCCGTTTACCCTCGCAGAGCCTTGATAATTTGGGAGCATCCCCAGCAGGATCTTCTGCAATGTGCTCTTCCCGGCACCGGACGGGCCTAAGAATCCAAAGATCTCTCCCTCCTCAACGGAAAAGTTCATGTCCTGAATGAAGGGATTTTTGGTATAGCTGAATAAGAGATGGCTGACCTGTATCATTTGTTCTGCTCCTTTTATTCTGTTTGACCGATTATAAATAAACAGTCAAAATAATGTTTGTTTATAGTCCGGCGAAGGCCGGACTATGTTCAG
The DNA here is from genome assembly GCA_016301965.1 of Lachnospiraceae bacterium. Classification (GTDB taxonomy): domain Bacteria; phylum Bacillota; class Clostridia; order Lachnospirales; family Lachnospiraceae; genus UBA11957. The sequence goes on from JAEDOO010000141.1 coordinate 953, forward strand.
ATGCTCTGTGTGACAACGCCGTAGATCAGCAGCCGAAGTGCCTGATCGTATTGCGCCTCGCCGATCTCCTTTTTGTGCAGCGTCGCATAGTAGATGGCGTGGAAGGCGGCGCTCAGAACAGAAATGTCCACATCCTTTTTTACAGGGAGCAGGGAAAACAGCTTCTGGATCGTATCCGTATCCTCCCGCAAATGCGCTTCCACGACTTCCCGGGGCAGTTTGCGAACCAACAATTCGATCTCCCCGGAATCCATCAGTCGGAAAATGGGCATTTCCTCTGTCAGTTTGTAGAACTCAAAAATCACGTCGGTGATTTTATCGGCCGAAAGATCCGTTTCCTCAAGACCGGAGAGCTCCTGATACAGCTTTTGGTTGACCAGCTCATGCTGCTCCTGGATCACTTCAAACAAAAGCAGCTCCTTGGATGGATAAAACAGGTAAAAGGTTCCCTTGGGAATTTTGACACGCTTTACGAGCTCGTCTACTGTGGTGCGGCGGATGCCAAACTGCCCCATGCAGGCCGACGCTTCTTCCTTCAGTCGTTTTTTGATATATGTTCGCTCCTGATCGGAATAACTCTTTGGCAAGTGTTCCACCTCATTTTGACCAAACTTGTTTATATGGTCAGTATAGCGCGGATCGGTGCCCATGTCAATACAGTGCAAAGATAGTCCCAATTTGCTTTTCGAAATAAAGGCTAAACCTCTTTTCTCAGTCATATGAATTGGAGCTTGTTGGTTCTAAATGAATGACAGGCTGTTTATTTTAATGGAAAACAAATATCTATCTCCATGTATCCGTCCTCTCCCACATTTCGGTATATATCATAAATTGGCCGTTCATCCAGCTGGTTTCCTGTCTTTGAAAGCCACCTGCAAAAGATCTCCTGATATACCATAAACAGAAGCTGTGGAAATCCCTTATAGTGGTAAACCGCATATTTACCGCCTTCAAAGGTATGGGTGAGAATTCCGGAATCCCCTTTCAGCGCAGGGTGATCCGGCGAGATTGTCTGGCAGAGCTCATACATACAACTGTTTTCATCTGTAATAGAGGGGTCATCAATGGTTGACTCCATATAAATTGTATCCGCCGAAGAAAGGTACGCGTACTTTTTCATAAACTTACACCACTCTTCCGGCAAATGATGATAATTGCCTTTCTTGCGCTCATACACGACCAAAAAGCTGTCAAGCTCCTCAACGGTAATCAGGTTTTCCGACTTTTCCAGTTCGTCAATGGAGATGCCATGTGAAAAGGAACTCTGCTCTACCATCCGCTCACTTTTCTTCCTGAAATCTACCGGAGAAATATTCAGATGCTTTTTGAAGGCCGTTGCGAAGTTGGAAGAAGAATAGCCGTAGTCTACGCCGATCTCCGCAACACTTTTATCCTTTTCAACCTTGAGCCTCCATGCGCTTCTTTCCAGTCGGACACGCTTGATAAACTGGTAGAGCGCTTCATTGGTGTCCTCCTTGAACATACGCATCAGATGGTATTTGGAATAGCCACAATGTCTGGCGACATCCTCAACGGTGATCTCTTCCTCGAGATTGTCAAAGATAAAACTGATGGCTTTGTTGATAACGGCACGCCGGATCGTTGTGCTGTCCTTCTCTTCCATTTTCCATCACCTGCTTTCCTGCTTTTTCTTCTGCTTCGTGATCAGCCATACCGAAACAATCGCTGTGAGAACTTCTGTGACCGGAGCTGCCAGCCATACGCCCGTCATCCCCCAGAGAGCTGAGAAGAGGAAGGTAAATCCCAGGAGCAGAACGATGCCCCGCAAAGACGAGATGAGGGCAGAGCTGCGTGCATCAGCGCAACTGGTAAAATACATGGAGTTTATCACATCATATCCCATGAACAGAAATGTGACTGCGTAAAACCGAAACCCTGTGGATACCATATTGGCTACTTTGTCACCGCAGCCAAACATACCGGCATAGCGTTTTCCGAAAATGAAAAAGAACACCGCAAACAGTGCGCCGATGGCGAATAGAATCCGATTCGTCAACCGGCGAAGCTCCATTGCTGTTTTCTGCTCCTCTGCACCCCAGCAGACACTCACAAGAGGCGTAAGCCCCTGTCCAAAACCGATTGCGATCATACTGTATCCGTAAACCGCGAATCCAAGGATCGTAAACGCGGCAACACCCTCTGCTCCCACATATTTCATCAGCACATAGTTAAACGCAAACATGGAAACCGCGCTTGCCATTTCGCCGATAAACTCGGAAGAGCCGTTGAAGAATGTCTCCTGATTCACCACTACATCAAATCGGAACCGTCGAAAGCCTATGCTGCGTGACGGATCGATAAAATACATAAGCTGAGCGATGACCCCAATGGCCTGAACGATGAGCGAAGCGATGGCGCTTCCCTGTACACCCATGGACAATCTGCCAACCATTATATAGTCCAGGACAGCGTTCAGAATGCAGCTTATCATACTGACCAGCATACACAACTGCGGTTTTCCGTCCACACGGATAAACATTCCCAGAATCGTACCCATCACCATCAGAGGATAGGTGAAAAGCATGATGCGATAGTACTGTGTGAAGTAAACTGACAGTTCACCATCCGCTCTCAGCACCTTCAGGATCGGGGAAAACAACAGAAACACTGCGATGGATGTGAGTATGCAGATCGCCCCGGCGGTCACCACCGTCTGGGAAAACACTTGGTCAGCCTTGTTTGTATCCCTTGCCCCAAGCAGTCTGCCGCATATTACAGTTCCGCCAACACCGACGCACAGGCCCACGCCCAGGTAAAAATAAAGGATTGGCAAACCGAGATTGATTGCAGCCAGTGCGTTTTCACCCACATAGTTACCGGTAAAATAGCCGTCGGTGATTGTGATCGCCGTTTGCAAAAGCATAGCGATAATGCTTGGGATAGAAAACTGAAGGATCGTTTTCAGCTTGTTTTCTTTGATTCCTTTAATTTCCATCATTACATCTCTCCTTTGCAGTATCCTATTATAATGCGTACTGAACAAGGCCAACTGGCTTTGTTCAAGTGCAAGGGTTTTGTGTTTATCTAATGACTACTGAATAAACCGCAAAGCGGTTTATTCAGTAGTCATTATTATAGAGATGTAACACGCGCGTTGCTTCTGAATTTGTGCTATCTGCAAAAAGTACCGGACAAACGGGATATGCTATGAAATGTGGTATCATTTAGAACAAACAGCTCATTATCGCGTCAAAAAAGTTTCCACCCCATCCAAAATGGGGTGGGTACTTTTCTGTACTCGGAAAAATCTTAACAAAATGACATTGCCTATTGGACTGCCAGACAAACCGGAATTTTATCTCTTCTTTTTATTCTTTAGACCAGCATATATACCGATTGCAATTACAAAGACAACAGCCACTACTACCCCATATTCCATAAGAGTCACCTCCTTCCAAATTTCGATTTGTCGAATTCATTATATCAAAAATGTGGAACTTCCCGCAGCAGACACGATTGGTGAAATCGCCGGGGAGGGGCATATCAACATGAAAGGCAAATGAAAGGGTGTAGTTTATCCCTTCAGATTCTTCAACGCCTCCGGGTTAT
>JAEDOO010000017.1 GCA_016301965.1 Lachnospiraceae bacterium
GGAAAAACATATACCTCTCTCTCGTGCGGGGCGGTACGCCATTGCTGCGCTCGGCTGGTTATGGGTGACGGGGAGAGATGGTAGTGCGGTTGTGAAGATTGGGTGAAAAGAAAGTGTATTTGGTTGACGGAGGGGGAAAAACATATTAGTATGTATTCTTGATTAGAAGATGGATACGTAATGCCGCCTGGCGGCAGGGGTTGGTTGCATGGATGAATTATTTGACGATATAGATAAGAAGAGATCCGGTCTTGAAGAGACAGAAGGGGATGTACAGACGGCGGATCATTCTGAAACCGTGAGGGGTACAGAGCCTGGAAAGGATCTTTTTATGACAGAGAATCTGGATATGGGAAATGAGGATCCGGACGAAGAGGAACTGGGGATTATCTCTGCAGATGAGGAGTTTGAAACGGATAAAAAGGGCAGAAAGACCGTCAGGGACAGGATCGGGAAACAGATAAAGCGTTTCCGGCTGTGGTTGAGACGAATTCCCTGTCCCGACTGGTGGAGATACATACAGGAGCATGTGGGCCCTCTGGTTTCGGTGCTGTTTCTGGCGGTGCTGGTGACCGCAGGATTTACCTTTATGAAGTTTCTCGGAGGCCTGGAGAAATACGGTGAGGATTTTACGGCACCGTTTTCACTTGTCTCTGCGGCGCAGTTTGTCAAGGATGACGGTGAAGATCTGTACAATACGATGGAATGCTATTTCTGGGGCAGTCTGCATCTGGCTTTTGTCGTATATCTGGCCATGTACTGGGTGCGCCGGATGGGATTTTTCTTTGGAAAGAAGAAAAAACAGATAAAGACCGTATTTGCAGCTGCCATAAGGACAGCACTGGCTGCGGCAGCTTTTGTATTGTGTCTTTGTTATGATCCTAAAACGGTGGAAATGGCACCGGATTTCCTGCAGGGTGTGCGAAACTGCCTGGATCTGGAACATTTTCTTGCCATACCGCTGAACTATCTGTCCCGGGAGCCATGGATGTATCTGCGCTGGATCCTGGCATTTACCCTTCCGGCACTGCTTCTGACAAACTGGCACAGGGTAAGACAGTGGGCGAAAAAGGCATCGATGATCCATGCCTGGTTTTTCAAATGTTGTATCGCCCTCATCGTAGCCAGCGCCGGTTATGCCATCGTGGAGCTTTCCTGTGAAAGTAAGCTGGAAATGTTTCTGAATCTCAGATTCTTTGCCTTTGGATACTGGCTGCTTATTTTGCTTTTCCTCTATATATTAACCAGAAAAATTGCGCTTTCAGCCTATATCTGCCTGGGTCTGGCGGAGTTCATTGGCCTTGGCAATTACTGCGTTATGCAGTTTCGCGGTTCCTATGTAATGTATGGAGATCTTCTGGTCATCGGTACTGCTATGGAAGTGGCAGGAAATTATAAGCTGGTGATGGATCGGTATTTTTACATACCGCTGATCATTCTGGCCGCGGCAATACTTCTTGTGCGGCTTCTGGCACGACCATTTCGAAAAAACCGGGAAGAGAAGCTTTTGCTGAAGCAGGAGAAACCGCTGCAGAAGGGAACGAAGGAGGCCCGGCAGAAAAGAAAGCAGAGGATCAGATCCACACTGATCGGGGAAGGATTGCTGATCGTTTTTGTGGTGATCGGTATGTATAATGGCTTCCTGTTCAATTATATTAAAGGAAATGGCTGGAACTATACCCAGGAGATAGAAGAACATGGGTATATGCCCTATTTCTTCAGCAACATTATGGCTACGGCGAATGTAAAGCTGGAAGGCTATGACAGGGAAGAGGCGGATACAGCTATTGAAAAAGGGGCTGCAGCTTATGATGAGAAACATGAAGAAAAAGCCGTGCAGGAACCAAATATTATCGTGATACAGAATGAAGCCTTTGCGGATCTGTCGGTAATCTACGATTATGAGCTCAGTGATGACTGTATGTCTTTTGTGCACAGCCTGACCGAGAATACGCAGAAAGGTTATGTCAATACCTCGGTAACCGGCGGTCCTACGGCCAACACAGAGTTTGAATTTCTTACCCGGTATTCCTTTGCCTATCTGTCTACGGGGTCCATTGCCTATGCTCAGTATGTCAAGGCAAAAATGCCATCTATTCTTACTGTGCTGAAGAATCAGAGGACACCCTATTATGCCATTGGCTATCATCCGTACCATGCGTCCGGATATAATCGTGAGAGTGTATATCAGACGCTGGGATTTGATGAAGGGATATTCTATGAGGATACAACAGGAATGGACCGCGTCCGGGGGCTTTTGAGTGATCGGGCCGATTACCGGGACGTAGTCTCCATGTATGAAGAGAATAAGAAAAACAGAAATCAGCCTCTGTTCGTGTTTAATGTGACCATACAGAATCACTCACCTTTTACTACACTTAACGATAAACTGGACAGTCAGATAAAAGTAACTTCTTTTGAGGGAACCAAGGGCATCAACAATTACTTTACTCTTCTTAAGGAATCGGATGCCGCTTTTGAGGAACTGGTCAATTATTTTAAAGGCGTGGATGAACCAACCATCATCCTGATGTATGGTGATCATCAGCCATCCTGGGATGACGATTCTAAGAAGGTATGGGAAGAACACTATATTTCCGATGATAAGTCTGTTCGGGATCGGGATAAATATTACGTTCCCTATGTCATGTGGGCAAATTACGATATAGAAGAATATGACGGCCTGAAATGGGGAGACAACGGAGGAGAAAAAGATGTGATCTCCATGAACTATCTGTCATCTAAACTCCTTCAGAATGCCGGAGTGCAGCTGTCCGATTACGATAAATACCTTCTGAATCTACAGGAAACCATCCCTGCCATCACCTGCAAAGGATGGTGGGATGCAGAGGGAGTATGGCATCAGAATTCCGAAGAGGATACATACGTAAAAGAACGCTTTGATTATCATCAGATCTGTTACAATATTCTGTTTGACAAAAAACACCACCTCTGGGCACGCTTCCAGTGAGAAAATTAAAAAAAGCAAAACGTAAATAGGGATTGCTGCAAACCGGCGGCTCTCTCCATGTATAGAAACCTCGCGCGACTTTAACGAGCACGACTCCGAGACTACAGGCTCGGAGCGAGCGCAGTAGGAGCCCGAGGTTTCTATACATGGAGAGAGCCGCCGGTTTGCAGCAATCCCCCACACAAAAAACACATAAAAAAAGAGACCGCCGCCTGCAGTCTCCCACAATTCCTGATTTATTAGTCCGTGCGCCTTGCTTCGGCAGCTCCCCCATGGACGGTACACATACAGTTAACTCGGCCCAGGCACCCTCACGGCACATGAAAGATTCTGCTTAGTGCTGCTCCATTCCTGACCTGACACGATTCACAGATTTCCATTGCGTGAGACCCAGACTTCAACGCCACTTATATGCGGCAGCTCCACAGGAAGAGAGCCTCGGCTCGGCATCACCCCTGCTGTAGCGGATTGCAGGTACAGGGCACCGCTGGCTCCCCGGCTGCACGGACTTTAAAAGTATATCCTGTTTTTTGGCATTTGTCAATCTGACACAGGAAGAAAAGTGGTTGTAACCCATGCCTAAATAAGGTATAATTTACGCGGTATAAGCTTTTCCAAACAGATGGAGGTATAAAAGAATGAAAAGAATTGGTCTTTTAACGAGCGGCGGAGACTGTCAGGCATTAAATGCCACTATGCGCGGTGTGGTAAAAGGACTGGCAAATGCCTGTGATGAACTGGAAGTCTACGGCTTCTTAAATGGTTATAAGGGTCTCATTTACGGGGATTACCGCATTCTGGACACAAGAGAGTTTTCCGGTATTCTGACTAAGGGCGGAACAATTCTGGGAAGCTCCCGTCAGCCATTTAAACTGATGCGGGTTCCGGATGCCAATGGCCTGGACAAGGTAGAAGCCATGAAACATACATACCATAAGCTGCGTCTGGATTGTCTGGTGATCCTGGGCGGTAATGGTACCCAGAAAACAGCAAATCTGCTGCGAGAAGAAGGACTGAATGTTATTCATCTGCCGAAGACCATCGATAACGATATCTATGGTACAGATATGACTTTTGGTTTTTACAGTGCCGTAAATATCGCTACAGAAGCCATTGACTGTATTCATACAACGGCCGCTTCACATAACCGGGTATTTATTGTGGAGGTTATGGGCCATAAAGTGGGATGGCTGACACTGTATGCCGGTATGGCTGGCGGTGCAGATATTATTCTGCTTCCCGAAATTCCGTATGATATCGATAAAGTTGTGGAAAAAATAAATGAGAGAAGCAAAGCCGGCAAGGGCTTTACAATCCTGGCTGTGGCTGAGGGAGCTATTTCCAAAGAAGATGCTGCTCTGGGCAAAAAAGAGCTGAAAAAGAAAATGGCTGCAGACGCGCAGAAATATCCCTGTGTATCCTATAAAGTGGCAGCGGAGATTTTGGAAAAAACAGGGCAGGAGATCCGTGTGACTGTACCGGGACATACCCAGAGAGGCGGAAGTCCCTGTCCCTATGACCGCGTACTTTCCACCCGCTACGGTGCAGAGGCAGCCAGAGCCATCATGGATGCAGATTACGGCTGCATGATCGGCCTCGTAGACGGCAAAATGAAACGTGTGCCGCTGGGCGAATGCGCCGGCAAATTAAAGACAGTTGATCCGAATAGCTCTATCATTACGGAAGCTAAGATGACCGGCATCAGCTTCGGAGACTGATCGGGTAAGGAGTAGATTTCATGAGCTATGTTGCTCTGTATCGTAAATTCCGTCCTTCGACCTTTGAGGAGGTCAAGGGACAGGATCATATTGTAAAAACACTCAAAAATCAGATGCGTACAGACCGTCTGGGCCATGCCTATCTTTTCTGCGGTACCCGGGGTACGGGAAAGACATCCGTGGCAAAGATTCTGGCCAAGGCGGTCAACTGCGAGCATCCTGTAGATGGAAGTCCCTGTAACGAATGTCCGACTTGTCGGGCTATCCAGGCCGGGACTTCCATGAATGTGATCGAGATCGATGCGGCTTCTAACAATGGTGTAGACAACATTCGGGAGATCCGGGAGGAAGTAGCCTATCGTCCTACGGAAGGACGCTTTAAAGTGTATATCATCGATGAGGTACACATGCTTTCCACCGGAGCGTTCAATGCGCTGTTGAAAACTCTGGAGGAGCCGCCATCCTATGTGATCTTTATCCTGGCTACGACGGAGGCAAATAAGATCCCCATCACGATTTTATCCCGCTGTCAGCGCTACGACTTTCATCGGATCTCCCTGGAGACGATTGCAGCACGGCTTCAGGAATTAATGGATGCAGAAGGTATCCGGGCGGAAGAAAAAGCCCTGCGTTATGTGGCAAAAGCCGGCGATGGCTCTATGCGTGATGCTTTAAGTCTTTTGGATCAGTGTATCGCTTTTCATTACGGTGAGGAGCTTACTTACGAGAATGTGCTGGAAGTGCTGGGGACGACAGATTACGAGGTGTTCAGCCGGCTGCTCAGGGATATTCTCGGGCAGAAAGTGTCGGCCTGTATCGCAACATTGGAAGAGCTGATTTATAAAGGTAAGGAGCTGACCCAGTTTACCGGAGATTTTACCTGGTATCTGCGAAATCTTCTGTTGTTGAAGACTGAAGGGGAGAGTGCGCAGGCTTTGGACGTATCTGCGGAGAATCTTCGCCTGCTGCAGGAAGAGTGTGAGATGGTGGATACTTCCACATTGATGCGGTTTATCCGTGTGCTTTCAGAGCTTTCCGGTCAGATCCGGTATTCTACGCAGAAGCGCGTGCTGGTGGAGGTGGCATTGATCAAACTCTGTCGTCCCCAGATGGAGACAGATACCACGTCTCTTCTGGAAAGGATTCGTACGCTGGAACAGAAACTGGAAAAAGGTGTTGTTGTACAGGCTGCTGCAGCACCGAAAGAATCCCGGAATGTGCCGCAGCCGCAGCCGGAGCAAGCTCCGGAACCGGTGAGAGCTACACCGGAGGATCTTCGCCAGGTGGCGGATCACTGGCAGGATATCGTAAGAAGCAGCGGCAAGCTTCTTCGGGCAGTGCTGGATAATTCCGTACCGAAGTACAATGCGCAGGCGGACGACAATATCCTGTACCTTGCAGTGAATACGCCAAACAACGGATTTGGCCTGTCTGAGCGGCAGATCCGGGAGCTGCAGGATATTATACAGAATACGATTCATAAGGATGTGGAGATCCAGGAAGTGACCATGAAAAACGACGGCCCTTCTTTACGGGATCTGGAAATTAAAGAAACTCTGTCCCGGGAAATCGCTTTCCCTGTTTCGGAGGAAGAATTCCCGGACGAGTGGTAAAAAGGAGATAAATTATGGCAAAAAGAGGTGGATTCCCCGGCGGCATGGGTATGCCGGGAAATATGAACAATCTGATGAAACAGGCACAGAGAATGCAGAAACAGATGGAAGAAAGCCAGAAGGAGCTGCAGGAAAAAACGTATACGGCAGCTGCCGGCGGTGGAGCTGTAGAAGTCACGATTTCCGGTAAAAAGGAAGTAACAGCGGTGAAACTGGCAGAGGAAGTCGTAGATCCTGATGATATTGAGATGCTGCAGGATCTGATCATGGCGGCAGTAAACGAAGCTATCCGAAAAGCAGATGCGGATTCTGCAGCTGTGATGTCAAAGCTGACCGGAGGCCTGGGCGGAGGATTACCGTTTTAAATGGAATACTATGCAAATGCGATCAGTCAGTTGATCCAACAGTTGTCCCGGCTTCCCGGTATTGGGCAGAAATCGGCCCAGAGGCTGGCTTTTCATATTATTAATATGCCCAAGGAGCAGGTAGAACAATTGGCTGCTGCCATAACTGGGGCCAAAGCAAATGTGCGTTATTGTAAATGTTGCCAGACGCTGACGGACCAGGAATTGTGTCCGATCTGCAGTAATCCCAAAAGAGATCACTCGGTGATTATGGTAGTGGAGAACCCCAGAGATATGGCAGCATATGAAAAAACCGGCAAGTATGAAGGCGTGTATCATGTGCTTCATGGCGCTATATCCCCGATGATGGGAATTGGACCGGATGATATCCGGTTAAAGGAGCTGATGCAGCGCCTTCAGTCAGAGGTTTCCGAGGTGATCATTGCCACGAACTCCAGTCTGGAAGGAGAAACTACGGCCATGTATATCAGTCGCCTGATCAAGCCAACGGGCATTAAAGTCAGCCGTATTGCCAGTGGTGTACCAGTGGGCGGTGATCTGGAATATATTGACGAAGTTACACTTTTAAGAGCCCTGGAGGGGCGCGTGGACCTGTAAGCTGTTCAGGACACATAGAAAGCAGTAAAATCCTGCATTGCGGGATCGACACTGCTTTTTTTGCTGCTTTTTTGCTGGAAGGGTGCATGCAGATACCGGCCTTTTTGCAGTGGCGCAAAGGTGTAGAGCATTCCCCGGGTAATGGTGGATGCCAGAGATATGACTGTGGACAGACGTGTAGTCTGCAGAAGAAATCGGTCAAACATTCCGGCCTGGTTTACGATACCGGTAATAAAGAGATCACCTACAGCGGGAAGATTTTTTCGTACACCGGCACCGGGCAGCAGAGGACCTGTGCCGGCGGTAATAAATCCCAGATGGTGCTGGGCGCCAAGAGAAGCATCAATGGCAATAAGAAGGCTTACCGGATGCCTGGACAGGATAAGAGTCAGGGTTTCCGGCAGATTCAGGGCATGTACAGGCTCCGTCAGAGTACCATAGACAAAACATCCGGGTCCTGTCATATGAGAGAGCTGTTGACCACACACCGGACCGAGACTGTCACCGGTGATCCGGTCACTGCCAATGCATAGAAAAACCAGATCCTCCCAGGGGTGATGGACAGAATTCAGACAGTGTTTCATGACGCAGGACAGTTTTTGGGCGGCATCAGCATGACTGTTGTCAATGTAATAGATTGTTTTGTCCATAAATACACCTCCATAAAGGGATGAGATTGTCCTTAACAGCATATGATGAGTACGGGGAAAAGATACCGGCGGCTTTTGGCATAACAATATGTTCGCAGTCCCCAGTTTTGCCAAAATATATCGGTACCATGCTGAGGAAAGGAGTATAAGGATGATCGAGATCGTGTATAAGGATGAAAATCAGCCGACAGAAGACAAGACCGTAGAAAAACTTCCGAAAAATATCCGCCAGATCGGGGAACCGGACAATCGACTTAGAGTATATATGGAAGATTTTGCGGCAACGTATTTGCAGAAGACGGGGAAGTACCGGCCGGATCAGATAAAAATCTGTGTACTTTACGGCGAAGAGAAAGAGAAGGAAGGGCAGCCCATTTTGTTCATACAGAGTGCGGCGCGTCTTCAGATCTGCGAAATGCAGGGGGAAAATGCAAACTTTGATCCGGACTGGAAGGTGGCGGAAGGAATACGGAAAAAATTTTTCCCGCAGCAGGATGTTTTGGGATGGGCTGTAATTTCCGGCGCGCAGGATCCTATGCTTCTGGAACAGATTAAAACGGTGCATCGTCATCATTTTACCGGTCGATACCAGATTCTGTTCTGGTCCGATGGGAGTGACCGTGAAGAAATTTTTTTTAATGCAGGCGCAGGAGAACTGATGAGCCTGAATGGATACTATGTTTATTATGAAGAAAACCTACCTATGAGAGAGTACATGATCTCGCACAATCCCCTGGATACGGATCGTGTGGGAGAACCGCAAGACCAGGCTGTAAAAGAGTTTCGTCAGGCTGTGGCCAGAAAAAAAATGGCAAAAGTCAGTGCTGCCGGGCAATTGGTACGAGTGGCTGCTGCGGCTTGTGTGGTGCTGGCCATAGCCGGAGTGCTGCGTTATGCCGGGAATGTAAAAAGTGGAAGTGCAGTAAAGAATGCGGCTGCCATTGTTAAGGAGCAGTGGAAAGAAAGCAGTGAAACAGCGGTAGAAGAGCAGAAGACAGAAACAACAGCACAGATGGCATCCGGGATAAAAACCTCTGCAGTAAATCTGACAGATCCGGAGGATGGCAAGAATGAAGCTTCGACAGCATCAGATGTAGTGGTCAGTACTTCCGGTGAAATAAAAGATGAGGAGAACACACAACGTCAGTCAGTGTCTTCGGCGACAGAACAGACGGAAAAAGATGCACAGACCAGTGCCGATGCTGCATCGTCAGCGGATCTAAACAAAGAGGATAAAGAGTCAGTAGATTCTGCTGCTTCTGAGACGTCTGCAGAAGGATATCGGGCGTATCAGGTAAAGTCAGGTGATACCATCAGCAGTATCAGTCAGGCATACTATGGCAATATGCGTATGGTAGATGAAATCTGCAGTCTTAACCATATAAAAGAGCAGGATCTTATTTACACAGGGCAAATTCTTTTGCTACCCTAGAGAAAATATGCTATACTGTTGCAGAAACTATTGGTTTTAGATAGGAACAGACTATGAATGATGAAGAATTAAGACAGGATGGAGCGCTTACTGGAGAACAGGAAACTCCGCAGAAGGATGGGGAAAATGCCCTGAGTGATATGGAAACAGCAGAAAAGGAGACTGCCGCTGCGACTGAATATACAGAGAGAACAGACCATTCCCAGTCCGGACAAAAACCCAGAAGAAAAAGACACCGCAGCAGATGGATGCGCCGATTGAAACAGGTCAGACCGCTTTTGGTGATCGTGGTTGTCGTTCTGGTGGTTCTTTTGGCGAAGATGGTGATGGACAGGCGAACCAGTTCCAGCTATTCGGTGCTGTCCAGTTCGGAGAGAGAGGCCAGTACCCAGACCATTTATCTGGGATTTGCCGGTGCGATTCTCCATTACAGCAGCGATGGTGCTGCGCTGGTATCCAGCGATGATACGCAGATCTGGAATGAAACGTTTGTTATGGATACTCCGGTGGCAGCAGTGAATGGAGATGCCGTGGTCGTATATGACCAGAAGGGTACGTCCATGTATGTGTTTAACGGAAAAGGCCTTTTGGGTACCGTAACCACAGAATTACCGATCCTGAAAGCAAGGGTATCCAGCCAGGGTATGATTGCCGCAATCCTGGAGGATAAGGAGACAACCTGGATCAATTTTTATTCTCCGGATGGACAGACCATCGCCACCGGTAAGACGAGAATTGACAGTCCCGGATATCCGGTGGATCTGGATGTATCGGACAACGGTGAGCTTCTGGTGGTGTCCTATGTTTATGTAGACGGCAATACACCTACGAGCTACGTGGCGTTTTACAATTTTGGCACTACAGGACAAAACCAGATGGACAATATGGTCAGCGGGTATACCTATCCGGACATTTTGGTGCCTCAGGTGAGATTTTTGTCCGATGATACGGCAGTTGCAGTTCGGGATGACGGCATTACCCTGTATAAGGGTGCACAGATTCCGGCGGAAAGTTTTTCAACAGATGCGGCGTCAGAGATTGTCAGTTGTTTTGTGACAGAAGCATCTGTGGGACTTGTGACGGCCAATACGGAAGAGGAAAGTGAGGATCCCTACAGGCTGCAGCTATATGATCTGAAGGGCAAAATGATTGCGGATAAGAGCTTTCAGGCGGAATATACGACGATTCGCGCGGATGGTAAACGGATCCTTATGTATAATGATAAACAACTCAGTATTTTTGACCTGTCGGGACATGAGAAGTTCCATGGCGTAATCGAAGAAGGAACGATTCAGGATGTATGTACGATCAGTAAGGATCGTTTTCTGGTGGTCATGAATGAGAGTATTGCCACGATCAAAATCAGATAATCAATAGACGGGAGGTACATATGAACTGGCTGTTTCTTGTTCTGCTGGCTTTCTGCATTCTGGGAGTGATCCGTGGGGCTTGCAAAGGATTGGTTCGCATGGCGGTATCCATGGTATTTCTGGTACTTGTTTTTGTTTTGGCTTCTGTGATCAATCCCTATGTCAGTAGTTTTATCAGAGACAATACAGAGCTTTACAGGACATTTACAGAAAGCTGCAGCGATATGATTGAAGACCGGATGGAGGAGGCCGGTGATGCACTGACATTGAATGCGCAGGTGCAGATCATTGATGAACTTCCTTTGCCGAAGACGGTAAAAGATGGACTGCTGAAAAACAATACGGCCATGAGCTATAAAAAATTGTCTGCAGATAAATTTGCGGATTATGTGGCGGCTTATGTCGGAAATCTTTTGTTGTGTGCAGTGGCTTTTCTTCTCTCTTTTGTGCTGGCGTTGATCCTTATGCAGATTTTTCTGCATGTGACGGATCTTTTGACGGCACTGCCGGTGATCAGTCAGATTAATTTTGCGGGAGGAGCTTTACTGGGATTTGTATGGGCCATGGTCTTTATCGGGCTATTCTTTATCCTGGCTTCGCTGCTTTCCGGCACTGGCTTTGGCCAGATGGTGCAGGCGGCAGTGCAGGAAAGCGCATCGGTCCGCTGGTTTTACGATCATAATATGCTGTGGCTCTTGATAGAAGTTTTTCTGGGGCTCTGAGAAAAAACATTGACAAGACCCTGTTCCCATGCTATAGTTTAGTAACGACGTGGAACAGGGTCTTTTTTTTATGCCTGAAAATCCTGCTGGAAGGGGATGGTTCCGCGGCGAATAACGAAAACACATGGAGGTGGAAGTCGTGCGCGTGAGAATCACATTGGCATGTACAGAGTGCAAGCAGCGTAACTACAACATGACAAAGGAAAAGAAAAACCATCCGGAAAGAATGGAAACCAAGAAGTATTGTAGATTCTGCAAGAAGCACACAATGCACAAAGAAACCAAGTAATGCAGGCTGACGAGAGGTGAAAGTATGACAGAATCAGCAAAGAACAGCAAAAAGAAAAACTGGTTTGCCGGACTTAAAGCCGAGTTTAAGAAAATTATCTGGGCAGACAATAAGACACTGGCAAAGCAGACAAGTATTGTTGTCGTGATCACAGCGGTTCTGG
The DNA here is from genome assembly GCA_016301965.1 of Lachnospiraceae bacterium. GTDB lineage: Bacteria > Bacillota > Clostridia > Lachnospirales > Lachnospiraceae > UBA11957. Next base: position 11,891 of record JAEDOO010000017.1, read on the forward strand.
GTATCCTGATTTCACTCATTGACAGCGTGGTTTTGCAGCTGGTAAATCTTATTATTAAGTAAGGACAAAGGTGAGTAAATGTCAAAGGCAAATTGGTATGTAGTCCACACCTATTCGGGCTATGAAAATAAAGTAAAAGCCAACATTGAGAAGACTATTGAAAACAGACATCTGGAGGATCAGATTCTGGAAGTCCGCGTCCCTATGGAAGAGGTTGTTGAGCTGCGAGGCGGTATCAAGAAACAGGTGCAGCGTAAGCTGTTCCCGGGGTATGTTCTGCTGAATATGGTCATGAATGATGATACCTGGTATGTTGTTCGCAACACCCGCGGTGTGACAGGCTTTGTCGGACCGGGATCCAAGCCGGTTCCGCTGACAGAGGCTGAGATGATGCCGCTTGGCATCAAGAACGATGATATTCAGATCGATTTTGCCGAGGGAGATGCAGTGGTAGTTACCGGAGGTGCATGGAAAGATACCACCGGTGTTATCTGTGCTATCAATATGGCAAAACAGACCGTAACGATCAATGTTGAATTATTCGGTCGCGAAACTCCGGTAGAAATCAGTTTCGCAGAAATCAAAAAGATGTAAACAAGCAATAGGAACGGCTGTATTGCCGTTCGTGGGAGGGATATTCCCGCAATTACCACATTATAGGAGGTGCCAAAATGGCAAAGAAAGTCACAGGTTATATCAAATTACAGATCCCGGCTGGTAAGGCAACACCAGCACCCCCGGTTGGTCCGGCTCTCGGCCAGCACGGTGTAAACATCGTACAGTTTACAAAAGAGTTTAACGCAAGAACAGCTGATAAAGGAGATCTGATCATTCCGGTAGTTATCACTGTTTACGCTGACAGAAGCTTCAGCTTTGTTACAAAAACTCCGCCGGCTGCTGTTCTGCTGAAAAAAGCCTGCAACATCAAATCCGGTTCCGGTGTTCCGAACAAGACAAAAGTAGCTACGATCTCCAAAGCAAAGATCCAGGAAATCGCTGAGATGAAGATGCCTGATCTGAACGCCGCTTCTGTTGAGGCTGCTATGAGCATGATCGCTGGTACTGCCAGAAGTATGGGTATTGTTGTAGAAGACTGATTGTGACGCTTTTGTATGCAGTCGCAGACATTTAGAACGTGGGAGGGAGATTCCCGCAATTACCACTAGGAGGTTAATATGAAACGAGGAAAAAAATACGTTGAGGCCGCTAAGACCGTAGACCGCGCTACATTATATGATCCGGAGGAGGCAATCGCTCTGGTAAAGAAAACAGCTGTTGCCAAATTCGATGAGACAATCGAAGCTCACATCCGTACAGGTTGTGACGGACGTCACGCAGATCAGCAGATCCGTGGTGCCGTAGTTCTGCCGAATGGTACAGGTAAAACTGTTCGTGTTCTTGTATTTGCTAAGAATGCAAAAGCTGATGAGGCTCTGGCAGCAGGTGCTGATTACGTTGGAGCAGAGGAACTGATCCCGCGTATCCAGAACGAAGGATGGCTGGATTTCGATGTAGTTGTTGCTACACCGGATATGATGGGCGTTGTTGGTCGTCTGGGCCGTGTACTTGGACCGAAAGGTTTAATGCCGAACCCGAAGGCCGGTACTGTAACCATGGACGTTGCAAAAGCTATCGCTGATATCAAGGCTGGTAAGATTGAGTACCGTCTTGACAAGACCAATATCATTCACGTGCCGATCGGAAAAGCATCCTTCACCGAAGAGAAGCTGTCCGAGAACTTCCAGACTCTTATGAGCGCTATCGTAAAGGCTAAACCGAGCGCAGTAAAGGGTACCTATATGAAGAGCGTTGTTCTGACCTCTACCATGGGCCCGGGCGTAAAGGTTAACCCGATGAAATTCCAGTAATTTCCGAAGAAACGCTTATACAGGCCGCTGCAGTTTTCTGCAGCGGCCATTTTTTGCCATGCAAATCTAAAAATGGTTCAAGGAATCATATTTGATTAAAAAAATATACAAAAAACACTTGACATATACAAAAATCAATGCTATCTTATCAAAGATAACTGCCGAAGACAGCAGGTGCCGTATGGCATAAGGAGTAAACGCCTGCCGAGGAGTATAAGTTCTGAAAAGAATTTGTGTGTCCTTTTGCCTCGCAGAAGGACTTTTTTATTACTTCAGAAATATGCGGCGGTACACATCAAAATCTATAAGGAGGTGCACCAATTCATGGCTAAGATTGAACTGAAAAAACCAGTTGTTGAAGAGATTTCCAAGAATATCGAAGGCGCAGCAGCAGTTGTTGTTGTGAACTATTCCGGAATTACTGTAGCTCAGGATACAGCTCTTCGTAAAGAACTGAGAGAAGCAGGTGTTACTTATAAAGTATATAAGAACACCATGATGAAGCTGGCATTTAAGGATACTCCGTTTGAATGTCTTTCCAAAGATCTGGACGGAACAAATGCTCTGGCTATCTGCAAAGATGACGCTACCATGCCGGCTCGTATCATTGCTAAGAATGCCAAGACAGCTCCGGCTCTGGAGTTCGTTTCCGGTGTGATCGAAGGCAACTACTTCGATAAGGCTGGTGTAGAAGCTCTGTCCAACGTTCCGTCAAGAGATGAACTTCTTGGAAAACTTCTTGGATCTATCCAGTCCCCGATCGCAAACTTTGCGCGTGTTATTAGTCAGATTGCAGAGAGCAAAGCTGAATAATCACACATCCTTTATTTGACAAACGAAAATCAAACAAAATTTAATTGGAGGTAAATCATAATGGCAAAATTAACTACAGCTGAGTTTATCGAAGCTATCAAAGAATTAACCGTATTAGAGCTGAACGATCTTGTAAAAGCATGTGAGGAAGAGTTCGGTGTATCCGCAGCAGCAGGTGTTGTTGTAGCAGCAGCTGGCCCGGCTGAGGCAGCAGAAGAGAAAGACGAGTTCGACGTAGAGCTGACAGAAGTTGGTCCGAACAAAGTTAAAGTTATCAAAGTTGTTCGTGAAGCTACAGGTCTCGGCCTGAAAGAAGCTAAAGCAGTTGTTGACGAAGCACCGAAGATGGTTAAAGAGGGTGTTTCCAAAGCTGAGGCTGAAGAGCTTAAGACCAAACTGGAAGCAGAAGGCGCTAAAGTTACTCTTAAGTAATTATTCTTTGCTGAAGAATGCACAAAGAACCGGAAATGCAGTAGCAAATCCGGTTCTTTTTCGCATATAGCACAGACTGTCACGGTTTGTCAAGCGAAGGTTTGTGGTAAACTATACGATATTCACGTCAAAAAACTGTGCAATCGCACAAAAAAATCCCAAAAAATTATTGACACCCTTGGATGAAAATGTTATAGTTGAAAATGCACTATTATGGCAAGATATGCCTATGTTTTGCCCGTATCCCGGACGGACAGGCATGTAAAGCGGTAATAAATTTATATATACAAGGGGTGAAACGTCAATGGAGAAAAACAGAATACGTCCAATTACCAACGGCAAGAGTATGCGGATGAGTTACCAGAGACAAAAAGAAGTTTTGGAAATGCCCAACCTGATTGAAGTTCAGAAGGATTCCTATAACTGGTTCCTGACAGACGGATTGAAGGAAGTTTTCGAGGACATCTCACCAATCACAGACTACAGTGGTAAACTGAGCCTGGAGTTTGTGGACTTCACACTTTGCGAAAACGATGTGAAATACACCATCGAAGAGTGTAAAGAGCGGGATACAACATACGCAGCTCCGCTGAAGGTTAAGGTAAGATTATATAACCATGAGAACGACGAGATCAACGAGCATGAGATCTTCATGGGAGATCTGCCGTTGATGACAGCTACCGGTACTTTCGTAATCAATGGTGCTGAGCGTGTAATCGTCAGCCAGCTGGTTCGTTCCCCGGGTATTTATTACGGAATCTCCCACGACAAGCTGGGAAAGAGATTGTTTTCCTGTACCGTAATTCCGAACCGTGGTGCATGGCTGGAATATGAAACTGACTCCAATGACGTTTTTTATGTTCGTGTAGACCGTACCCGCAAAGTGCCGATTACTGTACTGATCCGTGCGCTGGGTTATGGTACCAACCAGGAAATTATTGATCTGTTCGGTGAAGAACCGAAGATTATGGCAAGTTTTGCAAAGGATGTGGCCACCAATTATCAGGAGGGCCTTCTTGAGCTGTACAAAAAGATCCGTCCCGGCGAGCCGCTGGCTGTAGAGAGCGCCGAGAGCCTGATCATGTCCATGTTCTTTGATCCGCGCCGCTATGATCTGGCAAAGGTTGGACGTTATAAATTCAATAAGAAGCTGATGCTTAGAAACCGTATTACTGGACACGTTCTTGCCGAGGATGTAGTGGATACCACCACAGGGGAGATCCTGGCAGAGGCCGGCACAAAAGTGACCAAAGAGCTGGCTGATCAGATCCAGAATGCGGCTGTTCCGTATGTGTGGATCCAGGGTGAAACCCGCAACATCAAAGTGCTTTCCAGCATGATGGTAGATCTTTCCGCTTTTGTCGACATCAGTGAAGAAGAGAAGAAAGCACTGGGAGTGACAGAACTGGTATATTATCCGGTACTGTCCAGAATTCTTGCCGAAAATACAGATATCGAGGATATCAAGTTCGCTATTCAGCGGGATATCCATGATCTGATTCCGAAACACATTACGAAGGAGGATATTCTGGCCTCCATTAACTATAACATGCATCTGGAGTATGGCCTGGGCAACGATGACGATATCGATCACCTGGGTAACCGTCGTATCCGTGCCGTGGGAGAGCTGCTGCAGAATCAGTACCGCATTGGTCTGTCCAGACTGGAGCGTGTGGTTCGTGAGCGTATGACCACACAGGATATTGCCGGTATTTCTCCGCAGTCTCTGATCAACATCAAACCGGTAACAGCTGCTGTGAAAGAGTTCTTCGGCTCTTCCCAGCTGTCCCAGTTCATGGATCAGAACAACCCGCTGGGTGAGCTGACACATAAGAGACGTCTGTCTGCCCTGGGTCCTGGCGGTCTGTCCCGAGACAGAGCCGGATTCGAGGTTCGAGACGTACACTATTCTCACTACGGAAGAATGTGTCCTATTGAGACTCCCGAGGGTCCCAACATCGGTCTGATCAACTCCCTGGCTTCTTATGCCCGGATCAACCAGTACGGTTTCGTTGAGGCTCCGTATCGCAAGATCGATAAGACTGACCCGAAGAATCCGCGGGTTACCGATGAAGTTGTCTATATGACAGCCGATGAAGAGGATAATTACCATGTAGCACAGGCGAATGAGCCGCTGGATGAAAATGGCTACTTTATTAATAAGAACGTTTCCGGTCGTTACAGAGAAGAGACACAGGAATACGAGAAACAGATGTTTGATTACATGGACGTTTCTCCGAAGATGGTATTCTCTGTGGCTACAGCCCTGATTCCGTTTTTGCAGAACGATGATGCCAACCGTGCCCTGATGGGATCCAACATGCAGCGTCAGGCCGTTCCGCTGATGATCACAGAAGCTCCTGTAGTTGGAACAGGTATGGAAGCAAAAGCAGCCGTTGACTCCGGTGTCTGCGTATTGGCTAAGAAGGCTGGTACTGTGCTGCGTTCTACCTCTAAAGAGATCACGATCAAATATGATGAGGATGGTACCGTAGAGAACTATCGACTGACTAAGTTCATGCGAAGCAACCAGTCTAACTGCTATAACCAGAAACCTATTGTCTTCAAGGGAGACCATGTGGAGGCGGGTGAAGTGATCGCTGACGGTCCGTCTACCTACAATGGTGAGCTGGCTCTCGGTAAAAACCCGTTGATCGGTTTTATGACATGGGAAGGTTACAACTACGAGGATGCTGTTCTGCTCAGTGAAAGACTGGTGCAGGAGGATGTCTATACTTCCATTCATATCGAGGAATATGAGGTGGAAGCCCGTGATACCAAGCTGGGACCGGAAGAGATCACCAAGGATGTTCCCGGTGTAGGTGATGATGCTCTGAAGGATCTGGATGAACGCGGTATTATCCGTATCGGTGCAGAAGTTCGTGCGGGAGATATTCTGGTAGGTAAGGTAACGCCTAAGGGCGAGACCGAGTTGACTGCTGAGGAGAGACTGCTTCGTGCCATCTTTGGTGAGAAGGCCAGAGAGGTACGAGATACTTCCCTGAAGGTACCGCACGGTGAGTATGGTATCGTTGTGGATGCCAAAGTATTTACCAGAGAGCATGGCGATGAGTTGGCTCCGGGTGTAAATCAGTCTGTTCGTATTTATATTGCCCAGAAGAGAAAGATCTCTGTAGGTGATAAGATGGCCGGCCGTCACGGCAACAAGGGTGTGGTTTCCCGTGTACTTCCGGTAGAAGATATGCCGTTCTTGCCGAATGGCCGTCCTCTGGATATCGTGCTGAATCCGCTGGGTGTGCCGTCCCGTATGAATATCGGTCAGGTGCTGGAGATCCACTTGAGCCTGGCTGCAAAAGCCCTTGGCTTTAATATTGCCACACCGGTATTTGACGGTGCCAACGAGATCGATATTCAGGATACGCTGGAACTGGCCAACGATTATGTAAATCTGTCCTGGGATGAGTTCTCCGAGAAGCACAGAGAAGAACTGCTTCCGGAAGTGTACGAGTACCTGGATGAGAATAAAGACCACAGAGAGCTGTGGAAAGGTGTGCCGATTTCCGCTGACGGTAAAGTGCTTCTGCGTGATGGCCGTACCGGTGAGTATTTCGACAGCCCAACCACCATCGGTCATATGCATTACCTGAAACTGCATCATCTGGTAGACGATAAGATCCATGCACGTTCTACCGGACCATACTCCCTGGTTACGCAGCAGCCGCTGGGTGGTAAAGCTCAGTTCGGTGGACAGCGTTTCGGTGAGATGGAGGTTTGGGCTCTGGAGGCTTATGGTGCGTCCTACACTCTGCAGGAGATCCTGACCGTGAAGTCTGATGATGTGATCGGCCGTGTGAAGACTTACGAGGCAATTATTAAAGGTGACAATATTCCTGAGCCGGGTATTCCGGAATCCTTCAAGGTTATGCTCAAAGAGCTGCAGTCCCTTGGTCTGGATATCAAAGTGCTCAAGGATGACGGATCTGAAGTTCAGATCATGGAAACCAGTGACTATGGAGACACAGATCTTCGTTCCATTATTGAAGGAGACAGACACTACAGAAGAGATGAGGATGAATCCTTCGGAGAACATGGCTTCAGCAGACAAGAATTCGAGGACGGCGAGCTCAAGGATATCGAAGAGCCGGAGTATGACGATGAGCCGGACTACGATGACTATGATGGAGACATGGATGAGGAGTAAGGAGGTAAGTGATGGCAGAGACAAATAAACAGGAAGTATACCAGCCAATGACATTTGACGCGATCAAAATCGGTCTGGCCTCTCCGGATAAGATCCGTGAGTGGTCCCACGGCGAAGTGAAAAAGCCGGAGACCATCAATTACCGTACCCTGAAACCGGAAAAGGATGGTTTGTTCTGCGAGAGAATCTTCGGACCAAGCAAAGACTGGGAATGTCATTGTGGTAAATATAAGAAAATCCGCTACAAAGGTGTCATCTGTGACCGATGTGGCGTTGAGGTTACCAAAGCTGCTGTTCGTCGTGAGCGTATGGGCCATATTGAGCTGGCAGCTCCGGTATCCCATATCTGGTATTTTAAGGGAATTCCGTCCCGTATGGGTCTGATTCTTGACCTTTCTCCGAGGACTCTCGAGAAAGTACTGTATTTTGCAAACTATATCGTTCTGGATCCGGGCGAGACCAACCTGATGTACAAACAGGTGTTGACAGAAAAGGAATATCAGGATGCCCGTGAGGCTTATGGCCTGACTTTCCGTGTGGGTATGGGTGCTGAAGCTATCAAAGAGCTTTTGCAGAGCATTGATCTTGAGAAAGACTCCAGAGAACTCAAAGAGATCCTGGAGACAGCTACCGGACAGAAACGTGCACGTGTGATTAAGAGACTGGAGGTTGTGGAGGCTTTTCGTGAGTCCGGCAACCGTCCGGAATGGATGATTATGGATGTGATTCCGGTAATTCCGCCGGATCTGCGTCCGATGGTACAGCTGGACGGCGGCCGTTTCGCTACTTCCGACCTGAATGACCTGTACAGAAGAATCATCAACCGCAACAATCGTCTGAAAAGACTGCTGGAGCTGGGTGCTCCGGATATCATTGTCCGCAACGAGAAACGTATGCTGCAGGAGGCTGTGGATGCGCTGATCGATAATGGCCGCCGCGGTCGTCCGGTAACAGGCCCGGGCAACCGTGCGCTGAAATCCCTTTCTGATATGCTGAAAGGTAAATCCGGCCGTTTCCGTCAGAACCTGCTGGGTAAACGTGTCGATTACTCCGGCCGTTCCGTTATCGTTGTAGGCCCTGAATTAAAGATTTACCAGTGTGGTCTGCCGAAGGAGATGGCTATCGAGCTGTTCAAGCCTTTTGTTATGAAGGAGCTGGTTTCCAACGGCACTGCACATAACATTAAAAATGCCAAAAAGATGGTAGAGAAGCTGCAGCCGGAGGTTTGGGATGTTCTTGAGGAGGTTATCAAGGAGCATCCGGTTATGCTGAACCGTGCACCTACCCTGCATCGTCTGGGTATTCAGGCATTCGAGCCTATTCTGGTAGAAGGTAAAGCCATCAAGCTGCATCCGCTGGTATGTACCGCATTCAATGCCGACTTTGATGGTGACCAGATGGCTGTACATCTGCCCTTGTCTGTTGAGGCACAGGCAGAGTGCCGTTTCCTGCTGCTTTCTCCGAACAACCTGCTGAAACCGTCTGATGGTGGTCCGGTGGCCGTTCCTTCTCAGGATATGGTTCTTGGTATTTATTATCTGACCATGAGTAAATATGCGGATTATACCGGTACTGAGCTGGAGCAGGATGTGGTTGCCGAGTACGGTGTTACTGAGGAAGAGATGACCGCATGGGAAGCTCTTGAGGGTGATGAAAAGACTGACGATTATTTTGTACAGAAAGCGATCGCTGATTATAAGAACGGTGTGAATGGACTGAGATATCATTCTGTTGTGCGTATAAATGTACAGCCGGAGAGAAAACGAATCGTTGTATGTACCATCGAGGATCTGACCGGTCACTATTTTGACAGCGTAAACCATGCTATTCTGGCATATGAGAACAAGAACATTACCCTTCATCAGAAAGTAATTGTTCGCCGCGAGGGAACCTTTGAAGGCCGCCCGATCTCACAGAAGGTAGAGACTACGCTTGGCCGTCTGCTGTTCAATGAGATCTTGCCGCAGGATCTGGGCTTTGTAGATCGTTCCATCGAGGAAAATGCGCTGAAACCTGAGGTTGATTTCCACGTAGGAAAGAAACAGCTGAAAAAGATTCTGGAAAAAGTCATCAATACTCACGGGGCCACAAAGACCGCCGAGGTACTGGATGATATCAAAGCTACCGGTTACCATTATTCCACAACAGCGGCGATGACCGTATCTATTTCCGATATGACCGTGCCGCCGGAAAAACCGCAGCTGATCCAGCAGGCGCAGGATACTGTGGATAAGATCACCAGAAACTACAAACGTGGTCTGATTACAGATGAAGAGCGTTACAAAGAGGTCGTTGAGACCTGGAAAGAGACCGATGACACGCTGACCCATAAGCTGCTGTCCGGTCTGGATAAATACAACAATATTTTTATGATGGCTGATTCCGGTGCCCGTGGTTCTGATAAGCAGATCAAACAGTTGGCTGGTATGCGTGGTCTGATGGCAGATACAACAGGTCATACCATCGAGCTGCCTATTAAGTCTAATTTCCGTGAAGGTCTGGACGTACTGGAATATTTCATGTCCGCTCATGGTGCACGTAAGGGTCTGTCTGATACGGCTCTTCGTAC
>JAEDOO010000018.1 GCA_016301965.1 Lachnospiraceae bacterium
TTAACGAGCACGACTCCGAGACTACAGGCTCGGAGCGAGCGCAGTAGGAGCCCGGGGGTTACATACATAGCTAGAGGCCGCCGACGCAAACCGCAGCAGCCCCGTCAAATACACAAAAAAATCATTCTTCTTCACTTAAAGCTTCCCACTGTTCATACAGCGTTTCCAGCCTAGCAGCAATAGCATCTTTCTCCTTTGACATCTCAACACATTTTGCTACATTCACCGCATTCTCCGGCAGAGCCATCAACTCATCCAATTCACCATCCCGGTTCTCCAGCTGTTCGATCTCTTCCTCAAGCTTCTTCAGCGCATTTTCCTTCTTACGCTTTGCGGCCTGCAGCTCTTTCTGCTGCTGCCATGAAAGACGGGAAGAGGAAGCTGTATCTTCGATGGGATTATCGGTAGTTTTTTCCGGTGCATAGATGGAGGTCAGTTCATCCCGCTTTTCCAGATAGTAATCGTAATTACCGATATAATTCGTCAGTTTCTGGTTCGTCAGATCCAGAATGCGGGTCGCCGTCTGGTTGATGAAGTAACGGTCATGGGAAACGTACAGGACCGTGCCGGTGTAACTTTTCAGTGCTGACTCCAGGATCTCCTTGGAAATGATATCCAGGTGGTTGGTGGGCTCGTCGAGGATCAGGAAGTTTGCCTCGGAGAGCATCAGCTTGGCCAGGGATACACGGCCTCTTTCACCACCGGACAGCGAGGAGATCAGCTTAAATACATCATCATTTTTAAACAGAAAGGCAGCCAGTACATTGCGGATCCGGGTGTTGTTCAGTGTCGGATAGGCATCTGAGATCTCCTGAAAAATGGTTTTCTCCGGGTGCAGCACATTGTGCTCCTGATCATAGTAGCCGATATGTACCTTGGAACCAAGAGAAAAGCTTCCGCTGTCTGCTTCCACAATGCGGTTTAATATTTTCAGAATCGTTGTTTTGCCGGTACCGTTTTTTCCGATCAGAGCCACACGCTCGCCGCGGAATATGTCAAAGGAAATATTTTCAAACAGCTGCTGTCCGGGATAGGATTTTGTCAGCCCTTCTACATGAAGTACGTCGTTGCCGCTGACAATGTCCGGCTCCAGATGAAGCTGCATGGCGGCATCTACTTCCGTGGGTTTGTCCAGAACCTCGATCTTGTCCAGCATCTTTTCCCGGCTCTCTGCCCGCTTGATGGATTTTTCACGGTTAAATGACTTTAACTTGGTGATGACAGCTTCCTGGTGGGCAATTTCTCTCTGCTGGTTCAGGTAGGCTTTCAGCTCGGCATCGCGGATAATGGCTTTTTTGGCGGAAAAGGCGGTGTAGTTGCCTTCAAAGGACATACACTGACCATTTTCGATTTCTACAACTTTTGTCACAACCTTGTCCAGGAAGTATCGGTCGTGGGATACCAGGATCACTGCGCCGTTGTAATTCAAAAGATACGTTTCCAGCCAGGCAATGGAATTCATATCCAGATGGTTGGTGGGCTCGTCAAGCAGCAGGACATCTGGTTTTAACAGCAATAATTTACCCAGAGCCACCCGGGTTTTCTGCCCGCCGGACAGTGTGGTAATGGACTGGGAAAAATCGTTTTCCGCAAACCCCAGACCCTTCAAAATACCGGTGACTTCACTGCGGACGGCATAACCGTTATTCTGTTCGAAGGACTGGTTGATCCGTGTGTAGGTATTCAGAAGCTGTTCCAGCTCATCGCCCTTGGCATGGCGCATCTTTCCTTCCAGATCCCGAAGCTGGCGTTCCAGCTCCAGCACATCAGCTTTGGCAGTCATCAGTTCATCGTAAATGCTGTTGTCTGCCTGCAGATCCTGATGCTGCGCCAGATAACCCAGAGTTTTTCCCTTGGCAAGGACAACTTCGCCGTTATCCGGAGCGTATTCCCCGGTGATTATTTTTAATAATGTGGATTTTCCGGCACCATTGATACCGATGAGCGCCATTTTCTGACGTTCTTCGATATGGAAGCATACATCTTTTAGAATCTGCGTAGTGCCGAAGCTTTTATCAATATGATGACAGGATAAAATCATCGAAAAACCTCTTTTCTGGTAAATATCGGGAATAGTTTACCTTAAAATGTTAGGTGCGGTCAATACTTTTAACTCTTATTTGACATAGAGAAGCGGGAATATTATAATTAAATTATATATGGGAATTTGTATTTAAAAAAGTAAATACATGTATTAAGGAGTCTTTATGACAAATAAGGGTATTTCTGAAGCTGTAATTAAGCGTTTGCCCCGCTATTACCGGTATCTGAATGATCTCTCAGAGCAGGGGGTAGAACGCATTTCTTCAGCAGAATTGAGTAAGATTATGAAAGTCACCGCATCCCAGATCCGGCAGGATCTGAACCATTTTGGAGGTTTTGGGCAGCAGGGATATGGTTATAATGTACGTTCACTTTATGAGGAGATAGGAAAGATCCTGGGCCTTGACAAGGCACAGACCATGGTGATCGTGGGAGCCGGACGTCTGGGACAGGCTCTGGCAAATTATGTGCGTTTTGAAAAGAGAGGTTTTCGGGTCATTGGTATTTTTGACAGCAATCCTGAGCTTATTGGCAGTACGGTTCGCCAGTGTGTGATCCAGTCTTCGGCGGAATTGCCGGCGTTTTTGGATAATCATCCTGTGGATATTGTGACACTGGCGATTCCCCGAAAGGATGCGCCGGATCTTGCCCGTCTGGTAGCGGACCATGGAGTGCAGGCCATCTGGAACTTTACCCCGGTGGATCTGAATCTGTATTTGCCGGATAATGTGGTAGTAGAGAACGTACATTTATCGGAGAGTCTGATGAAACTTTCCTGTGATCTCCAGCGTATTCGCGAAAAAGAAGCATAAAATAACTGCCGCAGGACAGCAATGTTTTGCGGCAGTTTGTGGTAAAGGAGGAGTAGATTATGCTGAGAGTCCTGAATGGAACCCAGATGCAGGAGACAGACCGATACACAATTGAACAGATGGGGATGTCTTCCATGGTGCTGATGGAGAAAGCAGCAGAGGCTGTGGTGAGCATAGTCCTTAAGGAGACCACAGATCGGGACAGAATACTTATTGTATGTGGAAGCGGAAATAATGGTGCGGATGGTGTGGCAGCAGCGCGTATGCTGCATCTGAAAGGACGCCATGCAGCACTGTTTCTTGCAGGGAACCAAAAACATCTGACAAAAGAATCTGTTCTGCAGTGGCAGATTGCCGGAAACTACGGTGTGGATGTGGTTAATAATCCGCAGTGGACTGAATATACTGTCATTATAGATGCCATGTTCGGGACAGGTCTTTCCCGGGAAGTCTCCGGAAAATACGCAGAAATCATTCGTGAAATCAATCGTTCACCGGCAAAAGTATATGCAGTGGATATTCCTTCAGGAATCCATGCCGGGACGGGTCAGGTGCTGGGAGAAGCTGTCAATGCCGACTGCACCGTGACCTTTGCCTTTTATAAAGCAGGATGTCTTCTGTATCCGGGAGCGTCTTTTTGTGGAAAACTTATTCTTTCGGATGTTGGTATTTATGCCATGGACAGTTCTTATGTTCCTGATATACAGCTTCTGGAAAAAAAAGATCTGATGCTTCGCAAAAAAAGAAGACCGGATGGCAATAAAGGTACATTTGGTAAGGTGTTGCTGATTGCTGGCAATGAAGAAATATACGGCGCCGCGTATATGAGTGCAAAAGCCGCTTTTTTAAGTGGAGCGGGTATGGTGAAAATACTGACCTCTGCCGAAAACTGTGCGCTGTTAAAACAGTCTCTGCCAGAAGCGATGACGGAGTACATTTCCCTTCAAAACTGTGAAGAAAAACTGGACAGGGCACTTTCCTGGGCTGACTTTGTGGGGATCGGTCCCGGTATCGGCACAGACGGGAAGGCACAGAAGATGGTGCAGTATGTTCTTTCACAGTGCGATAAGCCACTGGTAATGGATGCGGATGCTCTGAACGTGGTGAGTCGCTTCCCAGAATGGCTGATACAGCACAAGGGGGAGATAATACTGACACCTCATGTGGGAGAGATGAGTCGGTTATGGAATGTTTCTGCAGCAGAGCTAAAAAAAGATCCTTTTACGTATGCCGGACAGGCATCCAGACGATTTGGCGCTGTGGTAGTGTTGAAAGATGCCAGGACCTGTATTGCAAAGCCAGAGGGGCAGATGTATCTGCATGCTTTTGGAAACAGCGGTATGGCCACCGCCGGCAGTGGTGATGTACTGACGGGAACGATACTGGGACAGCTTGGTGTATGTGACAGTGTCAGCCAGGGTGCCTGTATGGGAGTACTGCTCCATGGACTTGCCGGTGATCTGGCGGCAGAAGAGAAAGGCGAAACTTCTCTGACTGCAATGGATATCTGCAAAAAACTTCCGGATATTTTAAAACAATTCAGCTGAACAAGCATATAGAATAACAGAGGAGATATTGTGAAAATGTACAGCAGAGTATGTGCGAGGATCCATATGGATGCCCTGGAAAAAAATCTTGCTTCTATGAAGGCAAACATGCAGCCGCAGACAAAGATGATCGGTGTGATCAAAGCCGATGCCTATGGTCATGGTGCTGTGGCTGTGGCACAATGTATGGAGAAAAAAGAGTATGTATGGGGATTTGCCACCGCTACAGTGGAAGAAGCCATCAGTCTGCGCGAGGCAGGAATTACCCGGCCGATCCTGATTCTTGGTTTTACGTTTCCAGAGGATTATGAGAAAATGGCTCTTTTAGAGATTCGGCCGGCAGTTTTTACCACACAAATGGCAGCGCAGATGGCAGAGGCTGCGCAAAAAACAGGAAAAACCATGAAAATCCATCTGAAAGTAGATACCGGAATGGGGAGAATCGGTCTGTACGATGATGAGCGGGGCGTGGCAACGGCCTGTGAGATCGCGGCCATGAAAGGACTGGAGATAGAAGGTTTATTTACTCATTTTGCCAGAGCAGATGAGACCGATCTTTCGCCCGCAAAGATACAGCTTTCCCGATATCTGAACTTCAGAAAAGCACTGGAAGATAAAGGTATCCATATCCCGGTGAGCCATGTCAGCAACAGTGCCGGTATCATGCGTTTTCCGGAGGCAAATCTGGATGTGGTACGTGCGGGCATTACGCTGTATGGTTTGTTTCCTTCGGATGAAGTAAAAGAAGATCCGGTCTTTTTGTCTCCGCTCATGGAACTTAAGAGTCATGTGGCTTACGTAAAAGAGGTGTCTGAGAAAACAGCCATCAGTTACGGAGGTACCTTTGTGGCAGATAAAACAATGCGGGTGGCAACGATTCCGGTAGGGTATGCCGATGGTTATCCCCGAAGTCTGTCAAATAAAGGATGGGTGCTGATCCATGGTCATAAATGTCCGATTCTCGGAAGAGTCTGTATGGATCAGTTTATGGTAGATGTGACAGATGTGCCTGCGGTTCAGGTGCTTGACGAAGTCACACTACTGGGATGTGACGGAGAGGAAAAGATTACCGCAGAGATGCTTGGGAATTTGTCCGGGCGTTTTAATTATGAACTTGTCTGTGATATTTCCAAACGGGTTCCCAGAGTTTATGTAGAATAATTTTAATGTACACCTGAAATTGCATACACCGGAGAAAACTGGAAATACTGTCCCTGAGAATTCAAAGCAGCAGTATATTTCTAAAATCGGAGTGTGACAGTGTGGTAATTAAACGAGGTGACATTTTTTACGCTGATTTAAGACCTGTTGTGGGCAGTGAACAGGGAGGTGTACGCCCGGTACTGATCATTCAGAACGACATAGGTAATAAGCACAGTCCTACGGTGATCTGTGCAGCTATTACATCAAAAATGAATAAAGCAAAGCTGCCGACGCATATCGAGATCGATGCGTCTTCATATGCGATCATTCGGGATTCGGTTATTTTACTGGAACAGCTTCGTACCATCGACAAGCAGCGGCTCAAGGATAAGGTTTGTCATCTGGATGCTGACCTGCTTAAACAGGTGAATAAGGCACTGTGTATCAGTCTGGAACTGCCTACATAACTCAGTTCTTGACGGATGGGAAAAGAAAGTGCTATAATGTCACGAACGTATACGCGGCAAGGAAGAACTGCGTAACAGGATAAACGATCTGTCTGCAAGGATGGACAGAGGATATATACTATAAGAAAGAGGAGTGACCATATGTCAGGACATTCAAAGTTTGCGAATATCAAGCATAAAAAAGAAAAAAATGACGCCAAAAAAGGTAAAATTTTTACCATGATCGGACGTGAGATCGTTGTTGCCGTAAAAGAAGGTGGTGCTGATCCCGCAAGCAACAGCAAGCTGCGTGATGTAATTGCCAAAGCCAAAGCCAATAATGTGCCAAACGATACCATCGAGCGCGGTATCAAAAAGGCTGCCGGTGACAGTGATGCCAACAACTATGAGACTAATATTTACGAAGGCTATGGTCCTGGTGGTGTTGCGATCATCGTTAAAACACTGACAGATAATAAAAACCGTACAGCTGCCAATGTCAGAAGCGCATTTTCCAAGGGCAAGGGCTCTATGGGCGCGCAGGGAAGCGTTTCTTTTATGTTTGATGAAAAGGGACGTATCATCATTGATAAAGAAGACTTCGAAATGGATGCAGACGATCTGATGATGCTGGCTCTGGATGCAGGTGCCGAGGATTTCTCCGATGAAGAGGATTGTTTCGAGATCATCACATCCCCGGAAGATTTCTCCGCTGTACGTGAAGCCCTGGAAAAAGAAGGTATTGAGATGGCTGAGGCTGACATTACCGAGATTCCCCAGAATTATGTGGAAGTTACGGATGAAGAGAACATCAAGTGTCTGCAGAGAATCCTGGATCTTCTTGAGGATGACGATGATGTGCAGGATGTTTACCATAACTGGGATGAATAATTAAGAATGACGACGGTTTTGATATGAAGTGAAAGAGGAAGACCTGTTTACGGCGTGTTAGGCGGCGATAAACGGGTCTTTCTCTTTCTTTGGTGACGGACGCTGCCGAGCACCGCCACTCGGCAGCTGACTTTGGGGTATTTTTTTCTTACAGTTGCACATACTGTGAGAAAAAGGAGATGTTGGCGATGGCGGAAAATGAAAATCGGAAAAGTGAAAATATTGAGACATTAAAGGGAAGAATATTTCTTTTGTCTATTACGGGAGAGGTGGAAGGACATGAAGCTCTCAGCGAACGGGCGAAGACGACGAAGTATGAGCATATTTTGCCGAAGCTGGCGATGGTGGAGGATGACGATGAGGTGGACGGTCTGTTGATTCTGCTGAATACTGTTGGCGGAGATGTGGAGGCCGGTCTTGCGATAGCGGAGATGATCGCGTCTTTAAGCAAACCGACTGTGTCTCTGGTGCTGGGAGGAGGGCATTCTATCGGTGTACCGCTGGCTGTGTCAGCAGACTATTCTTTCATTGTACCCAGTGCAACAATGGTGATCCATCCGGTACGTTCCAGCGGCATGTTTATTGGTGTCATGCAATCTTATCGAAATCTGGTCAAAACTCAGGACAGGATCACTTCCTTTGTATCCTCTCATTCAAAGATTACCGTGGAACGGCTGGAATATCTGATGCTGGACACCGCTGCTTTAGTAAAGGATGTGGGCACTATGCTGGAAGGCGAAGAAGCGGTCCGCGAAGGACTGATCGATGAAGTGGGCGGAATCCGGGAAGCTTTGCGTAAATTGTACGCCATGATCGAAAAACGGAAATGTGAAGGTACTGAACAGATACAGAAGTAACAGAAATGTCAAAGCGCCGGAGAGTAAAGCTTTCCGGCGTTTTTTTGCTGTTCCGTGTAAAAAATGCGGAGAAGATGGTAAACAGGGGCTGCAGAAAAACAGATCATTTTGGTGAAGAAAAATAAAGGATTGTCCTGCGGCAAAATCTATGCTATAATTTTAACTCGATTTGATACTAAAAGGGAAAATACAATTGTACAATAGATAAAGGAACATTACCTATGCTTATCATCAAAGCACTTTTCATTGGAATCGTGCAGGGGCTTACTGCTTTTCTGCCAGTCAGCAGTACAGGACACGGTATGCTTTTGTATACATTGCTGGATATGAAGACTACATCCCCGGTTGCGTTTATGGCAGCGGCTCATTTGGGCAGCCTGGTGGCTATTCTGTTTTTTATGAAAAAAGAACTTTTGCATATTCTGGCGGAAATCCTTCGTATACCGGGCCTTGTGCGAAGAAACGTTACTGATCGTGTGGAACAGATCAAAAACGGAACATTGGAACCGTATCGTCCGATATTTACTTCTAATTATGGAAAAATAACATTTCTTTGTCTGGTGGGAAATATTCCTACAATTCTGGCAGGCGTGCTGATCCATGATCTGACAGAACAGCTTTCGGAAAATATTCTTGCTGTGGGCATGGGATTTCTGATTTCGGCAATTTTTCTTCTGGTGGCTGCTTTTTTGCCAAATGGGAAAAAGGTGCCGCAGGATCTTCTGCTGTGGCAGATCCTTCTGGTGGGAATCTGTCAGGGCGTAACGGTGTTTCCAGGGGTATCCCGGTTTGCGGTGACATTGGCAGTATTCCTTCTCCTGGGACAAACTAAAAAATCAGCGATCATTTGTTCCATTCTGATGTCTGTTCCTGTTCTGGCCGGGGCTTTTGTGTATACCATTGGGAATTTATTTGCAAAAGGTTTTTCCGGGGAAACGTTTGGTATTGTTATTGTATGTGCTATTGGATCTGCACTGACTGGCTGTCTGCTTATTCGCAGCTGTCTGCGTCTGGTGCAAAAACGTAGTCTGCACATTTTTTCCTTATATTGTTTTCTTCTGGCCCTTTTATGTATCGGCTGTCATCTGTATCTGGCGTAACGAACCTGACCGAAAAACGGGTGCGTGGTCTGTATAGAGAGTCAGCTGTTCAGGAGGTATTTGTGGCAACGAATAAATCAATCAAAAAAAAGACAACTGCAAAGAAAAACACCTCTGGCAGGCACAGTACTTCTGGCAGAAAAAATACATCGACCATGCCGGTGCAGAACAGGTTTATGCGTGAAATCCTGCATTGGATCACAATTGCTGTCTGTCTGATCCTGTTTCTGAGTCTTTTTCAGATCTGTGGTATCGTAGGATCCTTCCTTTCTTCGGTGCTGTTTGGCTGTTTTGGGCTGATGGCCTATGCCTTTCCTTTCCTTTTATATTTTTTGATCCGTACAGGACTGGAGCACAGGGTGATCGAACAAAAGCTTAGAGTGGATTTGAGCTTATCTGTGATATTTTTCTGCCTTTGCGCATTGACAGAAATGCTGTTCTCGGGAGATAATCCGGTAAAATTTTCTTATGCCTACCGGGCGGCTTCGGCAGATCATTTTTGCGGTGGTGTTGTGGGACTGGCTGTCGTTCGCGGACTTGGTTATCTTCTTGGAGAGACCGGAGCATTGATCGTGCTTGTGCTGGGATTGATCATCAGCGGAGTTTTGCTGACGCAGAAATCCTTATTGTCTCCTCTGCAGGATAAGAGCCGCTCTATTATAGAACGTGCCCGAAAGCAGACAAAAAGGACATCTTCACGGCGGATGTCTTCGGAATATACAGGCATTAACTTTGCAGCTACAGATCTTAAACATTCGGGAACAGAAGCGACAGTTCCTGAGCAGATCTTAGCAGAGGAAAAACCTGTGGAAGTGACGTCCACACTGGAAAAACCTTCCCGCAGAAGCAAAAAGGCACAGGCAATGGCAGAAACTGTACCGGCAGATGAGACAACAAAAGAGAGTTCGTTTCATATCGTTCGGGCAGAAGAAGAGAACCGGCCTGTTTCCGGTGCGGAACTGATGGCGCAGGAACAGGAAAAAAATACACCGGAACAAAAACCAAAGAAAATGACATCTAAGGAAAAGCTGCAGCAGGAGCAGCAGATCCTTTCAGAAATAAGGCAGTCCGAGAAGCAGGAAAAAGAATACACATTTCCTCCGTTAAGTCTTTTGCAGAAAGGAAGCAAGAAGACCAGCGGTGCCAGCGATAAAATGTTGTATGAGACTGCAAAAAAGCTGGAAGAAACATTAAACAGCTTTGGGGTCAGGGTATCCGTGACAAATGCCAGCTGCGGTCCTACCGTTACGCGCTATGAGCTGCAGCCGGAACAGGGCGTCAAAGTGAGCCGTATCGTAAATCTCGCAGATGATATTAAACTGAATCTGGCGGTGGCTGATATACGTATTGAAGCTCCGATTCCCGGAAAAGCTGCCGTAGGTATCGAGGTGCCCAATCCCACCAACAGCGCTGTATATCTGGGAGACCTTCTGGATTCTCTGCAGTTTCAACATGCGGAGTCGAAGCTTTCGTTCGCCGTGGGTAAAGATATTGCCGGTCAGCCGGTAATTGCCGATATTGCCAAAATGCCGCATCTTTTGATTGCGGGTGCTACGGGATCCGGTAAGTCAGTATGTATTAATACTCTGATTATGAGCATTCTCTACAAGGCAAGACCGGATGAAGTCAAGCTGATCATGATCGATCCGAAAGTTGTGGAGCTCAGCGTATATAATGGGATCCCCCATCTATTGATCCCTGTGGTAACGGATCCTAAAAAGGCTGCGGGAGCACTGAATTGGGCTGTAACAGAGATGACAGACCGTTATAATAAATTTGCCCAGTATGGTGTGCGTGATATGAAGGGGTATAATAAAAAAATTGAAGCCCTGGAAGATATCGAGGATGAGAAAAAACCGGAAAAAATGCCGCAGATCGTTGTTATTGTAGATGAGCTTGCCGATCTGATGATGGTGGCGTCCAGTGAAGTGGAGGATGCGATCTGTCGTTTGGCACAGTTGGCTCGTGCGGCGGGTATCCATTTGATCATTGCTACGCAGAGACCTTCGGTAAATGTTATTACTGGTCTGATCAAGGCCAATATGCCCTCCAGAGTGGCCTTTGCGGTGAGCTCCGGTGTGGATTCCCGGACGATTCTGGATATGAACGGAGCGGAAAAGCTGTTGGGTAAGGGGGATATGCTCTTTTATCCGCAGGGATATCCCAAGCCGGCCAGGCTGCAGGGCAGCTTTGTGTCCGACAAAGAAGTCGGTGCCGTTGTAGAATTTTTGAAAAACGGAACAGAACCTGTTCAATATGATGAATCTATTACCGAGAAAATCAGTGCTGCGTCTGCAGGAACAGAGATCAATTCCAATAAAAGTGAGAGGGATCTTCTTTTTGCGGAAGCGGGACGTTTTATTATTGAAAAAGATAAAGCCTCTATCGGTATGCTGCAGCGTATGTTTAAGATCGGCTTTAACCGGGCAGCCCGCATTATGGATCAGCTCTGTGAATCCGGTGTGGTCAGCGGGGAAGAAGGAACGAAACCAAGAAAGATACTGTTGTCTATGGAAGAATTTGAACAGCTTCTGGAGCAACTGGAGTAAACCAATCGTATCTGTGAGATTCGATACAGAGAAGAAAGGTAAAGGATATGAATTGCAAATATTGTGGATATAAACTGGGGGATGATGCTGCTTTTTGTCCAAGCTGCGGACGGGAAGTGCGTCTTGTTGCCGATTATCAGGAATTTGGAGATTTTCTTACGGAGGATACTCAAAACAATACACCTCCGGTGAAAAAAGCACCTGTTCCGGGCCGGGGCGATGATATTTCCCGGGAAATAAAGCGGCAGAGAGCAGAGCAGAAGAGAAAGAAAAAAAGGCAGGCAAGAATCATTGCCGGTGTTGTTGTGGCTGTCGTTGTGGTCGGCAGTGCCATCGGCTGGCGTATGCACAAAAAATACCAGGAAGAGCATTCTTTTTCTTATCAGCTGGCGCAGGCGGAAAGTGAGTTTTCCAATGGAAGATATGACGATGCCTATACGGCGATTCAGAAAGCTATTGAGCTGGATTCCGCATCTGCAGATGCCTGGCTGTTAAAAGCAGATATTTTATATGCGCAAAAAGAATATGAAAAAGCGGAATCCGTATTAAAAAAGATCATTAGTCTGTATCCGGATAACCAGACAGCTTATGGAACACTGGTACGTGTATATGATACAACACGACAGACGGATAAGATCGCAGACCTGTTTGCGTCTTGTACAGATCTGGAGATCCGTGAAAAATATTCTGCCTATATCTGTGATGTTCCCCAGGTTAGTCCGGAAGGCGGCAGTTTTACCGATTACATAACGATAACAATTTCAGCAGAAGCTGATGCGAAGGTATATTATACACTGGATGGTACTGCTCCCGGAACCGGAAGTGCAGTATATTCCGAACCTATTGAATTGTCTGAAGGATCTACACGGCTCCGGGCGGTAGCTGTAAATAAAAAGGGAATCGAGAGTGATATGGTAGATTTTACCTACTCTGTGCTGTATCCGGTTCCAGATACACCAAAGATTGCGCCAAGCTCCGGCACATTTACCGAAGGAATGGATACTTCGATACAGGTCATTGTTCCGGACGGATGTAAGGTATATTATGCCTTTGATCAGAAACCAACGGAAAAAACGGGAACATTGTATACCGGCCCGGTGGATATGCCGGCCGGAGAACATACTTTTTATGCCATTGCCGTAAATGGGTACGGCAAGAGCAGCTATGCATCCAGTGAAACCTACAGTAATAAGGAAACACAGGAAACTCCCGAGGATCCTGAAACCAGTGATGAACAGTAAAAAAGCCAATACTTTTGCTGTCAATCGCTTTAGAATATGGTATTATTAAACATAACATACAAAATACAAAACAGGAGGAAGTTATGTACAAGATTTTAAAGAAAGAAGTACTTGCGGAGAACATTTACTCCATGGTTGTGGAGGCACCTCGTGTTGCCAAACACTGCGAACCGGGTCAGTTTATCATTGCCAAGGTCGATGAGACAGCTGAACGTATTCCGCTGACGATCTGTGATTATGATCGTGAGGCCGGTACCGTTCGTATCGTGTTCATGCCCATCGGTGCTTCAACACTGAAAATGAAAGAATTACAGGAAGGAGATGCTTTCGAGGATTTCGTAGGACCGCTGGGAAGACCGTCTGATCTGATCGAAGAGTCCATCGAAGAACTGAAAAATAAAAAAATCCTGTTTATCGCCGGCGGTGTGGGAACTGCTCCGGTATATCCGCAGGTAAAATGGCTGCATGAGCACGGCGTTGAAGCTGATGCCATCATCGGTGCCAAAACAAAGGATCTTGTTATCCTGGAGAAAGAGTTCAAAGAAGTATGTAATCTGTACGTAACAACAGATGACGGTTCCTACGGACGTACCGGTATGGTTACTAAGTGTCTGGAGGATCTGGTAAAAGAAGGGAAACACTACGATCACTGTGTAGCCATCGGTCCGATGATCATGATGAAATTTGTCTGCAAGCTGACAAAGGAGCTGGGAATCCCCACCATCGTTTCCATGAACCCGATCATGGTAGACGGTACCGGTATGTGCGGCGCATGCCGTGTGATGGTAGGCGACGAGGTTAAATTTGCCTGTGTTGATGGTCCGGAGTTTGACGGCCATCTGATCGATTTTGATCAGGCTATGCAGAGACAGGCTATGTACAGAACAGAGGAAGGCCGTGCCAAACTGGCATTTCTTGAGGGAGAAACCCATCACGGCGGATGCGGACATTGCGGAGGTGACAAATAATGGCAGATGTATTAAAGAGAGTACCGGTAAGAGAACAGGATCCGGCAGTCAGAGCACATAATTTTGATGAAGTATGTTTAGGCTACAATAAAGAAGAAGCTATGGAAGAGGCCAGCCGCTGTCTGCACTGCAAAAACGCAAAGTGTGTACAGGGATGTCCCGTTTCCATCAATATCCCGGATTTTGTTGCCGCTGTAAAAGAGGGCGAATTTGAGAAAGCTTATCAGGTGATCGGACAATCCAGCGCTCTTCCGGCAGTCTGCGGACGTGTATGTCCCCAGGAGAGCCAGTGTGAGGGAAAATGTATCCGCGGTATCAAAGGTGAGCCGGTATCCATCGGTAAGCTGGAGCGTTTTGTAGCTGACTGGGCGAAAGAAAACGGTATTAAACCGGAAACTGCAAAAGAGAAAAACGGCAAGAAGGTTGCTGTCATCGGTGCCGGTCCGGCAGGACTTACCTGTGCCGGTGATCTGGCCAAGCTGGGTTACGAAGTAAAGATCTTCGAGGCTCTGCACAAAGCCGGCGGTGTTCTGGCTTACGGTATTCCGGAATTCCGTCTGCCCAAGAGTAAGGTAGTTGACGCTGAGGTAGAGAATGTAAAATCTCTGGGTGTTGAGATCGAGACTAACGTCATCATCGGTAAATCCATCACTGTAGACGAGCTGCTGACAGAAGAAGGTTACGATGCCGTATTTATTGGTTCCGGCGCAGGTCTTCCGATGTTCATGGGTATTCCTGGTGAGACAGCCAACGGTGTTATGTCTGCCAACGAGTTCCTGACGAGAAATAACCTGATGAAGGCATATCTGGATGAATACGATACACCGATTCGTAAGGGGCAGAGAGTAGCTGTTGTCGGCGGCGGTAACGTTGCCATGGATGCTGCCCGTACAGCACTTCGTCTTGGCGCAGAAGTTCATGTTATCTACAGAAGAAGTGAAGCAGAGCTTCCGGCACGTAAGGAAGAAGTACATCACGCAAAAGAGGAAGGTATCAACTTCCAGCTGCTGACCAATCCCAAGGAGATTCTGGTGGATGAGAACGGATGGGTCAAAGGTATTCGCTGCATCCGTATGGAGCTTGGCGAGCCGGATGCATCCGGCAGAAGGCGTCCGGTAGAGGTTCCGGGTTCCGTATTTGACATTGATGTTGATACAGTCATCATGTCTCTGGGAACCAGCCCGAATCCGCTGATCTCTTCCACTACATACGGTCTGGATGTAAATAAGAGAAAATGTATCATTGCTGATGAAGAGACCGGTAAGACCACAAAAGATGGTGTATATGCCGGCGGTGATGCCGTTACAGGTGCAGCTACCGTTATTCTGGCTATGGGTGCAGGAAAAGCGGCTGCAAAGGGTATTCACGAATATCTTTCCAATAAATAATATAATAACCAGCTTCCGGTGAGGAAATGAGGCCATCATGAAAATAACCATTCTCTGTGTAGGAAAAATCAAAGAAAAATACTTGCAGATGGGTATTGCGGAATACACAAAGAGGCTTGGCAAATACGGTAAGCTGGAGATTCTGGAAGTACCGGACGAAAAAACACCGGACAGGGCTTCGGAGGCGGAAGAGGACATGATCCGCAAAACAGAAGGCGATAGGCTGTTAAAGCATATCAGACCGGATGATTTTGTGGTGACCATGGCCATAGATGGAAAAATGCTGGATTCCGTCTCCTTATCCCGCCAGATGGAGACCTGGGGTGTACAGGGAATCAGCCACATCGTGTTTGTGATCGGCGGTTCTCTGGGCCTTTCTGCGGAAGTGCTGCTGAGAGGCAACTATTCCCTGAGTTTTTCAAAGCTCACATTTCCTCATCAGCTGATGCGGCTGATCCTTCTGGAGCAGATCTACAGGAGCTACCGTATCATGCGAGGTGAACCCTACCACAAATAAGTCAAGGAGGATACATATGCTGGAATTTAGATATGATACACAGCTGCTCATCGAAGGTGAAAACCTGGATGAGGATGAGATCAACGATTACATCACAGAACATTTTGCAGGAGACTGCCTGTTGGCTGTAGGTGATGAGGATCTGATCAAGATCCATTTCCATACCAATGAACCCTGGAAACTCCTGGAATATGCTGCAGGTCTCGGTGAGATCTACGATATCGTTGTAGAAGATATGGACAGACAGTCCAGAGGACTGCAGGGCTGATGAGTCCAAAGGACAAAGCGGGAGGACACGGGCACTATGATTTACGATGAAATAGAAGAATATATAGCGGAATACCCGATTTATCAGTATGCTTTTATTGATTCCAAAAAAATCGAGTTTTCGGATCGTGTTCGTACGATCTGCAAAAAGGAATGTGAAAGATACGGACATTCCTGGTCTTGTCCGCCTGCTGTAGGCAGTGTAAAAAGCTGTCAGGCTATCTGCAATACATATCCCAAGGCGCTTTTGTTTTCCACCGTTGCAGAGGTGGAGGATTATTCCAATATGGACAGGCTTCTGGAGACTAAGGAGGAGCATGAGCTGATCACCCGGCAGATTACAAGATATTTGCGGGAACATGATGTGGTTTGCTACCCCTTAAGTTCAGATTCCTGTTCGATTTGCGAAAAGTGTGCCTATCCTAAGGCATGCCGCCACCCGGAAGCGGTGCTTCCCTGTATAGAAAGCCATGGCATTGTGATCATGAATGCTATTGAAAAATGCCATATGGATTTTTTCCTCGGAGAAAATATGGTGCTCTGGTTTACGTTGATTTTTCTGAAAAATGTATACGAATTCTGACCTGCGCATATATTGTGGGTAAGTGAAAGTAAAGGATGGATCGCATGACTGACAAACGCAGAAAGCGGATGACAGATGCGCAGCCATCCTTTTCTTATTATGCCAAAGGCCATCCGATGATTACCATGCATGGCAGAGAAACTGTGTATATCGAGAATTTTCATCGGCTGTTTCGCCTGTCGACAACAGAGATTTGTTTGACCTCAGCGTTGGGTCCTTTGTATATTCGGGGAAAAAATCTTTGCATTACCAGTTTTTCTTCCATGGAGATACATATTCGAGGATGCATCAGTTCCATCAGTTTTGGCGGGGAGGGATAGCCATGCGTGTAAAAGAGCGGCTGGAAAGATGCGGTCAGGTGGTTTGCCGAATCTCAGGAGAGGAGCCGCTTCGTTTTGTGAACCTGTGCCGGAGTCAGAATATCTGTCTGTACGGGTTACAAAAAAAAGAAGAGGGTTATCTTTGCGCTATGTCCCTCCGGGATTTTTTTCAGATTCGCAGGATTCGGCGTCTGGCTGGTGTACATATTCAGGTCATACGGCGTAAGGGATTGCCTTTTCTTTTAAAGAAAATGGAGAAAAGAAGCGTTTTTTTTCTGGGAATTGCTGTATGTATGGCATTGCTTGGTATTTGCTATGGGTTTATCTGGGACATACGTATCGATGGAAATCAGGAAATTACAAACGAAACGATTCTCCGCTATCTAAAGTCCAGGCAGATCAAATGCGGTATGGTTAAAAAAAATGCGGACCCGCACAGCATTGCCGCGGATCTTCGCAATGCTTTTCCATCATTCAGCTGGGTATCTGTAGAAAAAACAGGTACCATTCTGAAAATTCGGGTAGAGGAGGCACGCAAAAATGTACCGATACTGGAAAATACGCAGGAAGGCAGTTTGTATGCGGATACGGAAGGCGAAATTGCTTCTGTGATTACCCGAAGCGGTATTTGTATGGTGCAGGAAGGTGAGTATATATATCCCGGAGATCTTTTGGTCAGTGGGGAGATTCCTGTCCTGGATGATGGTGGAAATGTGACACATTACGCATATTGTGCCGCAGATGCGGATATTGTGGTCAATACGGCATATGTTTATTATGACAGGCTGGATTATGCCTTTCAGAAAAGGGAATACGAAAAGCCCAGACTGTCTGCAGTGCAGCTTGGATGGGGGGAACAGCAGATAAAAATCGGTGAAAAAGAGACAAAAGGGGAGTACCGTATAAGAGCATGGCAGTTTCGGTTGTCGGAAGCCTTTGTGCTTCCGGTAATGCTTACGGTATATGAAGCAGTACCTTTTACAGTTTACCCAGCAGCATATACACGGCAAGAAGCCATAGAACTTTTGCAGGAACATTTTTCTGAGTATTACAAACAATTAAGAAAAAAGGTAATGCGTATCACAGAGAATGATGTTAAAATAATTCTATATAAAGATCATGCTGTGGCTTATGGTATCGTGTACACTCAGGAACGTACAGGTGCCTTGGCACAGATAGAGAAAAGTGTAATAGAAACAGAAAGGAACGATTCATAGACTATTGATGTACGAAGAATGGATGGAGATGCCTGCCGAACATGCGCCGAATGTATTTGGTGAGTTCGACAGTTATCTCAAAAAGATCGAAAAAACTTTACAGGTGGAGACTGTAGAGCGGGATGGTGAGTTAAAAATCACCGGAAGAAAGGAAAGAGTAGCCAGAGCTGTGCTTATTTTAAAGCAGCTTCTGGAGCTTTCCCGGAGGAAAAATGTGATCCATGAACAGAATGTAGATTATCTTTTGTCCCTGACAGAGCCAGAGAAGACAGAGGCATACGTGGAGATGGACAAATCCTGTATCTGTCATACCATTCAGGGTAAGCCCGTGAAACCCAAAACCTTTGGACAGAAAAATTACGTAGAGGCGATTCAGAAAAATAAGATCGTTTTTGGTATTGGTCCTGCAGGAACCGGTAAGACGTATCTGGCTATGGCTATGGCTATCACAGCATTTCGAAACAGTGAAGTCAGCCGTATCATTCTGACCAGACCGGCAATTGAAGCGGGAGAAAAGCTGGGCTTTCTTCCCGGGGATCTCCAGAGTAAGATCGATCCCTATCTTCGGCCATTGTACGATGCTTTGTACCAGATCATGGGACCGGATCAGTTCCAGAAGAATATGGAAAAAGGTCTCATTGAAGTGGCGCCTCTGGCTTATATGAGAGGACGTACTCTGGATAATGCCTTTATCATCCTTGACGAAGCACAGAATACCACTCCGGCGCAGATGAAGATGTTTCTGACACGTATCGGTTTTGATTCTAAAGTGATCGTTACTGGTGACTCTACGCAGAAAGATCTTCCGGCAGACCAGAAGTCCGGTTTAGAGGTGGCGAAAGAGGTACTGAGAAATATTGAAGATATTGCTTTCTGTGAACTTACCGGTGCTGACGTGGTGCGTCATCCGCTGGTGCAGAAGATCGTAGAGGCTTATGATGCCTACGAAAAGAAACATACAGGCATGCAAAAAAGAAACGAAGCCAGAAAGGGAAAACGATGACGTTGAATTTTGAAAAGGAATACGATTACAGCTTCCCCTTTGATGAGGAAGAACTGGCAGTGACGGTGATCAACGGTGTGCTGGACCAGGAAAACTGTCCATACGAGTGTGAAGTCAGTCTGGTGCTCTGCGGTGAGGAAGAGATCCAGGAGACAAACCGGGAGTTTCGCCAGATCAATCGGGTGACGGACGTGCTTTCTTTTCCCATGCAGTCTTTTGAGACGCCTGCGGAATATGATTTTCTCGAGGAAGCAGATGACGCTTTTCATCCGGAGACGGGGGAGCTGCTTCTGGGAGACATCATGATCTGTATTCCCAGAATGCTCAGCCAGGCCGAGGATTACGGTCATGGAGTAAAACGGGAATATGCTTTTCTGATCGCACACAGCATGCTGCATCTTCTGGGCTATGATCATATGACGCCGGAAGAAGCCACCGTGATGGAACAAAAGCAAAATCAGGTTCTGAATGAACTTGGCATAACGAGAGGAGAGAAGTCATGAAAACAAAACAGATCGTTGCCATGGGACTGACACTTATGCTGATCGCTGCCGGATGCGGGAAAAATCCCGGCAGTCAGACTCCGGCGCCGGAACCTTCCGTAATAGAGGCATCTGTTGTCAGTGATACAGATACATCTTCTGTTCTGGCAGAGCCGTCTGTATTGAAGGCAGAAGAGATAGATCCTAATGCGCCGGAGGGTATGGCTAAGAGTTACCTGACTGGTAAATATGTGGATGAAGCGCTTTCCAGAAAACGTCCGATAGCCGTTATGTTTAATAATATTAAGGCAGCGTGTCCACAGTCTGGAATTGAGAACGCAGACGTACTGTATGAGGCTCCTGTAGAAGGCGGAATTACCCGCCTGATGGGTATATTTGAGAACTATCAGGATCTGGACAAAATCGGTTCTGTGCGAAGCGCACGTCTGTATTTTGTACGCTTTGCTCTGGGGTGGGATGCTATTTACTGTAGTGTCGGTCACTCAAAATATGCTGTTGATCTTCTGAATTCTCCGGGTACAGACAGTATGGATGGCGTAGATGGCACTGGGGCCAGTGTGTATTATCGTACCGAGGATAGAAAAGCTCCTCACAACTGTTATGCCAGCGCGGAGGGCATAGCCAAAGGTATTGAGAAGCAGGGTTTTTCTACGGAGTATGATCCGAACTATCATGGTTATTTTCAGTTTGTACCTGAAGGGGATACCGCTTCTTACGACGGCGTTAAGGCAAATACAGTACGTACCGGCTATTTTCACAATGATCCCTATTTTACCTACAATGCAGAGGATCAGATGTATTATCGCTTCCAGTTTGACGCGAAGCAGATCGATGACCAGACCGGAAACCAGTTGAAATTCAAAAATTTGATTCTGCAGTACTGTGATTATGAAATGTTTGATGACGACAAATCACTGAATATCAACATTAATTCCGGTGGAAAGGCACAGTATATTTCTAACGGCATCTGTACGGAGATGACCTGGAAAAGGGACAAAGATACCGGTATTACCCATTACTATCTGGCAGACGGGACAGAAGTGAAGTTAAATACGGGCAAGACTTATGTGGGCATAATTCTGAATCCGAATGCGGACAGAGTGGAAATTACAGAATAACAGAATATAAAATACGAACCGAAACGCTGCGCAGAAGGTCTGATTGCTGACTGCGCAGCGTTTTTTTGCTTTTGTAAAAAATGTAATATATGGCAAATCAGGCAACTATGACTTTTCTCCCTCTTTTCCATCAATGAGATACTCATAAGAAACATGGAAGATCTCGGTGAGAGCCTTTAGTTCCAAATCTGTGACATATCGTTTGTTTGTTTCGATTCTGGTAATCACATTTTTGTCCATATCATATCCTTTCAGCTGAAGTTGATAGGCTAAAAGACGCTGGGACATATTGTGCTGATGGCGAAGTTCGATAAGTCTCTGACTGATCAGATTTTTCTCGCCGGTCTGTGTCTTAGGTTTTGGCATATTTTTGCCTCCCTCCCGAAAACGGTGTAAGAATTCTTGTCTCATTTTTTGCACTTTTCTATTGATTTTACAGAGAAAACGGAATACAATCGGTTGTAAAAGTGAGACAAATGAATAGCAGACAGTTATAAATCAGACAGGAAGATTTCACTATTTTGTTACACTTGTACTGGAAAATCATAAGCAAAAAGGGTGAAAAATATGCATCAGAAAGATACTGAATGGTTTGCCTTTTTATATTTATGCGGGGAGAGAGATAGAGATCTTCTGCTGGGAAAAGTAAAAATGAAATTTTCCGATTTGGACAGGCTTTTCTATCTTACAGATTTTCTGGATCTTCCAAAAGTTAATCAGGAGATATGGAACCGATATGGAGCTCAGTTTCAGGAACAGTTTTATCAGTTAGAAAAAATAGGTGATGAGACCTTATGTCTTGCCTCCTGGGATCCTTCAGAAGTGGATGCAGATCTGCATGAAAAATGGGTACAGGAATTCTGTAGTCAGATACCAAATGAAGATAGTAAAAAACGGCTGAAATTGTACGTATGTCGTAAATATAAGCAGAACGGCTGGGATGATTAGAAGAAACAGACATCATGCAGATGCCTGTTTTTTATATTATTCGTATCTGTTCAGTACCTTCACAGATACGATTCGC
>JAEDOO010000142.1 GCA_016301965.1 Lachnospiraceae bacterium
ACGGTAATCTCCCTTCCACCTACAGATACCCGAACCCATCGGATCTTTCATGCCCTTGAGGAAATCTGCCTGGAATTTGACCTGGAAAAACCGATCTGGCTGGAGCAGAACATCCGGGAATTCCAGCGCAATAATAAGACCCGTTTTTCACAGGACAGTTTTATCGA
This sequence comes from Lachnospiraceae bacterium, assembly GCA_016301965.1. Lineage (GTDB taxonomy): Bacteria > Bacillota > Clostridia > Lachnospirales > Lachnospiraceae > UBA11957. Next base: position 168 of record JAEDOO010000142.1, read on the forward strand.
ACAGATCGATTTTGATTATCTGGAGATTCAGATACTGGATGAGGAATAAAAGACCGACAGCACAGACCGGAGCGTCGTATATCCGCTCCAGTCTGTGCTGTTTAATTAACAATACATTTATTGTTTCCTTTTTTCTTTTCGGCCTTCTTCTCCAGGCGGCGCATTTCCACCAGAAAGACGATGACCACAAATACAGCCGCTACTACCCAGGCGGCCTGATCTGTGAAGCATACGGCGATATATCCGAATTTCGGAATCACCAGCAGAGCCATCATCGCACGGGCCGCAAGTTCCAGCCAGCCGGCAAAAATGGCAATCGCGCCAAAGCCCATTCCCTGCAGTGTCATACGCACACAGTTTAAAATCGACAGCACGGGATAGAAAAAAGCGGCACAGCTTAACATCAGCTGCACAGCGGCAAGCACCTCAGTCTCGCTTCTGTCCACAAACATCCAGGCGATCTCAGATCCTATAAAGAACAAAACGAACGCAATGGCCACCGCATAAACCAGTCCGATACCCACACCATTCTTCACGCCTTTCCAAATACGATCCAGCTTTCCCGCCCCCAGATTCTGACTACAGAAAGTAGAGCAGGCATTGGCGATACCATCAAAAGGTGCCATCGCCAGCTGCTTGACCTTCATCGCCGCCGCATAAGCGGAAACGTACACGGCGTCCAGCACATTTACGGAACTTTGCAGCATAATGGTACCGATCGCTGTGATCGAATACTGCAGGCCCATGGGTACACCGTTCATCAACAGCGTAGCCATAGCCCGGAAATTCAGCTTTCTCTCCTCGGGGGAGCTTTTTAAGATACTGTATTTCTTCTTCATGTAGATCAGGCACATCACACCGGACAGAGCCTGCGCAATGATTGTAGCCCAGGCAGCACCGGCCACACCCCAGTGCAGCGTGATAATAAATACGAGATCCAGAATAATATTCAGGACCGTAGAGATCACCAGAAAATAAAAGGGCGTACGGGAATCTCCCAGAGCACGGATGATCCCGGAAACCGTATTATAAAGAAATGTAAACGGAATACCCAGACAGATCACCCAGAAATACGCATAGGCTTCCGCCAAAATATTTTCCGGTGTTTTCATCCAGCGAAGGATTATGTGGCAGCAGCCCGTTGTGATCACCGTCAGTACCACAGCCAGCGCAATGGCCAGATAGGCCGCATTTGCCACATAGTTTCGCATCTTTTTGTAATCTCCGGCACCAAAACGCTGCGCCACAGGAATGGCCAGGCCGCTGCAGACTCCCAGAACAAAGCCTACGATCAGGAAATTCAGGGATGTGGTGGCCGCCACAGCCGTCAGACTGTTCAGACCCAGCGCACGGCCCACAATAATGGTGTCCACCATATTGTAAAGCTGCTGAAACAGATTGCCCAGAATCAGCGGTATAGAAAACTTCAAGATCAGGGATATGGGATTTCCCTGTGTCATGTCTTTTGTCATTTTGCATCATCTCCAAGTTCGATATTCTAGCACCGCAAAAAAATGGCCGCAAGATAAAAATCCCCTGCTGCACAGTTTTGTATGCAGAGGAGATTTTCACCAAAAACGCGGCGCAAAATTTGTGCAAAACGGACAAAAAGCGGAAACGACTGCCGGCGCTCGTCGTTTCCGCATACTTTTTTCATCTACAGGGTATCTGTCTCTTACCTTCACAGATCCCCTGCGCGCTTACCATAAAACTCTATATCTATCTCTGACCACATACAGGCTTCTGTTGCCTGAACCTGCGATGCTGTTACGCGAAAGGCAATTCAACCATCTCATAAAGTAAGCACTTTACCTTAAACCATATATTCTCTTATCACCTCACGTAAAATATGCTCTTCATCCTTGCTCAGAAGTCCGGAAAATTTGGTTCCTGCCGCCGCGCTCTGGCGAATGCCGGCCACGATCTGGTCCAGCATAGGTTCCTTTTCTTTGACCGGCTCGGTGACAGTTTCCGCAACCGGAGCCTGTCCGGGACGACAATTCTCAATATAATCTGTAAGGCTGTCCAGGATCAGTTCACTCTTCCTGGCATTTCCGGTCAGTATCGGAAACAGAAGAAGCACCGCACATACAGAAGCACCGCCCGCCAGATAGCTCAGACGGGTAGTCAGATCCATGTGTCCCGTAAAGGTGGCATACACTGCCAGTCCTGTTAAAACAGCCACGATAAAAGTCATCAGATTTGTAAAGCTATGCAGAGATCCCACAGATATGCGAAACAGCTTTCCGGAAGCCAGGCGGCTGCGGATAAAGGCATCCGCATTCTGCATATTCTGCTGCAGCATCTTACGGTTGTCCAGTTCCGTTACAAAAGAACGCATCCATTTGCCCTTCGGTTTTCTCACCCGTTTGAGATCGCGCACGATCATACGGTAATACAGACCTGTCAGAACTGCGCTGAGCAGTCCCAGTACGCCAGCAGCTATTATGCCATAGTAAAAATACTGATTTGTCATCATAAAATGCAGCATATACATACCTCCTTACGGTTTTGTGAGACAAGTATATGGCAGCATCTGCCGGTTTAGAACCAAAAAGCAAAATTTACAGACGTTTCAGCATGCCCATAGTCAGACGGACACTGTGTTCAATGGCCTGTTTTTCAAAGGTAGGATAATCCATGGTGGCACTGTTGTCCGCTTTATCAGAAATTGCCCGAAGAATCACGAAAGGAACCTTATTCAGATACGCTGTGTGGGCAATAGACGCGCCTTCCATCTCGGTACAATAGCCGCCAAAATTCTCCAGGATGCGATTTTTGACCGCGTCATCTGCAATAAACTGATCTCCGCTTACGATCCGGCCCAGATAGGCATGGATCTCAGGGTTCACTTCCTCGCAGACTTCTTTGGCCAGATTCGCCATCTTTTCATCCGCCTTAAAGGACAAAACGTCCATCCGCGGCACCTGTCCCAGCGGATAACCAAAGTTGGTGGCATCCATATCGTGATGCAGCGCATCGGTGGAGATCACGATATCTCCGATATCGATCCAGCTGCGCAAAGAACCGGCGATACCCGTATTGATCACAGCACTTATCTGAAAATCATCCACCAGAATCTGGGTACATACGGCTGCATTGATCTTACCGATACCCGAACGGACAACCACCACCGGTTTTCCTTCCAGTGTTCCCTGACAAAAATCCATCATAGCTTTTGTTGTGATGCGCACACCACTCATCTGTTCTTTTAAACGTGCCACTTCCTCATCCATGGCTCCGATAATTCCTATAGGATTCATACACTGACCCTCCTTAAGATTCTTTTCTATTCAGTATAACAAAACAGGGGTTTTTATGGAATCCTTTTTTATTTTCTGCTATACTGGTACGGATGCAAATGGCAGATCATCATGACCGGGTGACTTTTTCTTTTCCCGGTACACATAAAGGAGGTATTTCCCATGGTTTATAAAACAAAAGGTGTATGCGCCAGCGCCGTTTCCTTCGATCTGGTAGACGGTAAGATTACCGGCGCCAAATTTACCGGCGGCTGCTCCGGCAATACCCAGGGCGTATGCGCACTGGTAGAAGGCATGGATGCAAAGGAAGCCATTAAACGTCTGTCCGGTATCCGCTGCGGCTTTAAATCCACATCCTGCCCGGATCAGCTGGCGAAAGCCCTGCAGGAAGCATTAAACCAGGAAGGCTGATCCCACTTTTAGTCATGGAAAAGGCATCGACAGTTTCGGTCTGTCGATGCCTTTTTTGGAATACGTTGTTATAAAATGGTTTTGCGGAATAAGCATAACACCGACCGAATAATCACCTTGCCTGAGCAAAATCCTGTTCGTGGCTGTGCTTCTAAAGTTTACATGGTGCAGAAGCAGCATGGGTCCCCACCCCTCCACGATAGTGAACAATTATTCTTCTTTCGTTTTAGTTTTTTCGTTTATTCCACGGTGAGCGCTGATCTCCTTCGTGAGGTAATGCATGCGGAACTAAAATAGAGCTTCACGTTGTGTGATCTGTCTCACGTATTGTTTGACCGCCTGCCGGATCTGCTTTTTTGCCCGGTCAGGCGGGATGTTTCCCCGCTGGTTAGCGTCTCCGCGCAAGTATTGGGGCGAAGGGCTTCGACTGCACGGGGCGGACAGCCATTTTTATGTTTGTTGGTTACTGAATTTTGATGCCGTTGGTAACTGATGTACAACTTTCTTTTACACCGTTTTTCGTTATCGCATGATAGCATTTAATACGGTAGTAACGGCCCTTTGTTACTGACACAGTACGTGATC
>JAEDOO010000143.1 GCA_016301965.1 Lachnospiraceae bacterium
CTTTATTTTGTTCATTCCTTGAAGATGGGGGAATTCTTGCTTGATTCAGTTAAAATTCTGAACAGCCTGCACCTGATCTTTCTCGGGAAAAGGCAGTTCATCCATGGCAGCCAGCCAGATCATCAAAAGCTGGGCAAACGCTATGTCTTTTTTCTCTACCCCCGACTCTGTCAGCGGATTCAGATCAAACATACGCAGTTCTATGTGATCTATACCATTTTTTCTCATCGCATCCAGACGATTTTCTCCTCTGGGTTTCAGACGAATGGGATAATACAACTCCGACGGCGCAGTCAGATATCCTTTATCCACATACTTTTTTATGCTGTCTGCGTAGGCCGCGGCGCTTCCGTACTGCAGTACCGGGGTAAAATGGTTCCAATATCCCATCTCACTGCACCGGACAGACGCCATCCCGGTAAATACATCCCGACCGTAAACTCCTTTTTCCACAAATGAACTGTCCAGAAGAGGGCTTGCCGCCGTCACCGCCACAAGTATCCACCCGTAAGAAGTCATTTTTTTTGCCAGGTCCAGATACACGCTGTCTTTATAGGCACTGAAATCCTCTCCTCCCTGCAAAGCAAAATCCGCCCGCAGCACATCTTCTGTAAAAGAAAAGTTCACATGAATTCCGGAAAAGGTCATTTTATAACGCCCGTATTTGTCAGACAGATACTCTCGATAAGCGGTTTTTGAAGCGCTTGACCCCGAGAAGACAGCCACCGGTATATCTCTCTCATTTTCAATATACGGAGGATTGGAAAACAGCCAAAGATACTCCCTCCTGGGCAGCTTTTGCAAACCTTCACAGATCCGCTGCTGGTGATACTCCAGTTCCCTGACCGCATCGTCTATACCGGAATGCACAGAAGTATTTATTTCCGTCTGATTCTCGCAGAAATCCCTGACAATATGTTCGTCTCCCGGAAAAGGATGTACACTATGAGAGATTTTCCCGTCCGCAAGCACCCGCAGACCTTCTTTTTCCAGTCCGAAATTGCCATCCAGAAGATGTTTCCTTATATATTCATTCTTTACATGCAGCATCACAATCTCCCATACTCGATGATATAGTCATCCAGTGTCCTGCCGTCTGCCAATCCCTGAAGCATCTCCTTTGCGGGACTGAGCAGCAGATCAGCTCTCTGGTACAACGGTTCCAGAAACTTTTCTTCGGAAAAGCCGCGCTGGCGCAGGCCTTCACCTGCTATATCCAGGATATCTTTCAGCAACTCTGATACCGCCTTCCAATCAAACTCCTGCGGCAGATCTCGTTTCACAAACATGCGCCTGAGTTCCGACGCATTGTAACCTCTGTGATAGATTACATGATCCTTCTGCAGTAACTCTGTCAAATCGTGAAGTTTTTCCATCAGCCCTGCATGAAATGCTCCGGAAGCCATGATTTCCTTTACCGGCTGCTCACATACACTGCGAAATTCCACAGTTCCCCGGAAAGTCAGGTCTTCAAACTTAAAGGATCTCAGATATTTCAGATCTTCCCTTTGGGGGAAAAACCGGATACTGCGGTACTCTTCGCCGTCATAATACTCTCCTGCAATCGATTCTGACGAGAAATATTCTCTTAACGGAATCGGCGGAAAATTGATATATTTCCCGTTTCTTTCCACACAATACAGGCTCATACTTTCAATATAATACACGATTTCTTCCACAGAAGCAAATTCAGTTTCAAACATATCCACGTTATGACGATTCAGCCCATGAAGGCTGTTTCGCCAGAAATTATCCCGACTGCAGAGAACCTCCTTTTCTTCACCCCAGGGAGAATTGGCAAAAAGCAGCGCTTTTAACGGTTCCAGCCTGGTAAACGTATTTAATACCTCCACCAGATCCTGTTCCTCCACATCCAGCTGGATCTGGCTGGCACAGGAAAACAACCCGAAATTCGGGCAGTCATGGAATGGGATCTGCTGACCATATTTTTTATAAGTAGTCAGATGATGAAGAAGCATCCGGTAGCGTTCACTGACCACCGGTACATTCTGATTAACCGCATGATGGGGATTAATCCCCATCCCTGTCAGCATATGATCATATTCGCCCAGTTTTTCCTGCAGCCAGGTATAGTACCGAACAAATCTCCCATACACTATCTGCAGATTTTCTTCGGTTCCGAAGGAAAACTCCAGTGTATTATAACTGCAGTCAAAGGACAGACCATCCCCTGTCTTATTGTCCAATGCCATATAGATATAACCATCGTCATCCCGTTTGATTTCTTCAAAAGAAAAATATGCTACAAACGCATCCGTAATCCTGTGTACTACAGAGAAATCCACCGGTGCGTTTTTTCTGTTTACAATGGGCAGTTCAAATTCCAATCCTGCCAGTTTTGTTTTTTCACGTTTTGTCGGCACAATATAACGTTCATATATTGCTTCTTCCAGCTGTTTATTTTTCATTTTTTGTCACCCTTTAATGGCAAAATGAGCGGCAGAAATTTTTCCTGCCGCTCTGGCTACCTAATTATAGGTTAATTCTTTTATCATACAATGTCAATATGATTTATATGATACACTCCTATTCATTTTCTATTAAAGCTTATAGCTTCTGTCTATAATTTCAAAAGAAAAATACTGGTTGAATCTCCTGTCTCAGCCGTTATAATTAAAGCTATAGAAATATTATCTATTCAGGAGGGTATTATGCAAAAACGTATATTATGTTACGGGGATTCCAACACCTGGGGCGCTATCCCCAATGAAAGCGAACGGTATCCGGATGATGTGCGCTGGACGGGCGTTTTGCAGAATGAACTGGGCAGTACATATAAGGTAATCGAAGAAGGGTATAACGGCAGAACCACGGTCCATGATGACCCCATCGAAGGCCGACTGAGCGGTGTCACCTATTTTAAACCCTGTATGGAATCTCAGCTTCCGCTGGATCTCATCATTATTATGCTGGGAACAAACGATCTAAAGACCCGCTTCAACGTAAATCCCAAAGCCATAGCCAGCGGATTGTACCGTTACAAGGATGTATTGAACAACGCGCCGGAAGTGGGTGCCAAACCAGAGGTGCTTGTAGTGGCTCCGATCCTTATGGATCCATCCTACAAAGATCATGTCATCTTTCACGATATGTTCGGAGAGGATGCTGTGGAAAGATCTCTGGGATTTGCGGAAGCGTATAAAGAAGTGGCAGATGCCATCGGAGCGCATTATTTCAACGCGGCAGATTACGCAAAGGCTTCTGTAAAAGACGGTCTCCATATGGAGCCAGATTCTCACGAGAGACTGGGCAAAGCTCTGGCGGAGAAGGTCAGAGAAATTCTCGAATAAATCATTACTTCACAGGCTAAGCCGCTTCATTACATCATTTTTCCTCTGAATAAAAAATGCATGCAAAAAGAACCCATCAGGATAGGAATATTGTCCTTTCAAAACCTGCTGCAAATAATGGCGCAGCATTCTATAAGGTCCATATATTCTTCTCTGACGGGTTCTTATTTTTTATACAGAACTATTATACCTGTTCAGAATAGTCCGAATCATTTGCTGATGAAGCTGCAAAAGTATAATTCGGGTGTGATCACATTCTTCGTCTATGACCTTTTGGGCCGTCTGCCATGCCGCGCCCAGAAAAGTGTCCGGAGCTTCGCTGCCGCCTTACTATTATGCGGCGGCTTTCCCTCGGCCAATTACTTCTCTGACTTCGACATCAGCAGAGTTTTGATGTAAAAAGCTTTGTGCAAAAACTGCAGAGTGCAAAGTGGATGGTAATTTGCGTATGAAATGCAGTATTTTCATCGCTGCATTACAGGTATTGTGTGTACTCCAGGCGCTCTTTATTCGGTCCCTCTGTCAGGAAATATTTGATGCCTTTGTCCCAGAACGGCAGGAAAGTTATCTCTTCTGTAATCTTAATACCGAGACCTTTGATATGCTCATAAGCCGCATCGATATCCAACACATTCATGGCGATATGATCCACCACGCCGGTAACCTCACTGACCTGATCGGACTCGTAAGTTTCGATGATGAGATCATTCCATTTCAAAAAGGCAACTCTGTTTTCTCCGTTCATTGTCTCATGCACCAGTTCAAAACCGATCATCTGGTAATAGGCGATAGTTTTGTCAATGTCCTTTGTGGGGATGCCCAGATGCTGCAGTCCTGTCAGATTATCTTTCCATTCCATAGCTGTTCTCCTTTTTCTCATCTGATTTTTGCAGGCTTTCTGCTGCCTGCTGTTATCTGAAGCATACCATATTTGCTCACATTTGCCCAGCTATGAATAGAATGTATATTCTTTTTGGATATGACTTCTTTCCAGAAAGCAAGTCCCTCGCCGACTACTTTCCGAAAATCCTCTTCGTTGCAGACTGTTTTGTTAAAAACGTCTTCTGAGTCTGAAAAAAACATATAGCAAGTCAGACACCCTGAGG
>JAEDOO010000144.1 GCA_016301965.1 Lachnospiraceae bacterium
TGCAGCGACTTTTCGAGCACGCCGGTCGAGACTACAGGCTCGACGCGCGCGCAGGCGGAGCGAAAAAATCGGACAGAAAAAGGAGCCGCCCTGGCAGACAGCCCCTCACAATTCCAACAGAAAAACTCATGTCAGAAATACAGTATATTATTGAATGCCATCAGCGGTACCATCCGCCGCATTTGTGCCGTCCGTCGCACCCGTGCCATCCGTCGTACCGGTACCGTCATCGGTGGTCACTCCTGCAGTGGAAGTCCCCGAGCGCAGGTTCTGCACCGCCTGCTGATAATCTCCGGACACTGCCGGCATCTGAGATTCCACATATTTATAGAAATCTGTAGAATACAGCAGATCCGAGATCGTGTACCAGTTGTAGGCTTTCTTAGACATCTGCCTGATGTAATCCTCACTGATCTCCTCACCGGTCAGAGAAGTCACCTTATCCTGCTTCTTATTATAAATACATTTGTCTGTGATAAAGCTAAGTCCCGGGAACATAATGAACTGTTCCGCATCGGACATAATATCCTGACCCACCAGCATACGGGAATCATAATCCCATCCCATCAGGTTGGATACAGTGGGAAGAATATCGATGGAGCAGCAGTATTTATCAACCTCGACCGGCTGTTTCATAGACGGAGAGTAGATGATCAGGGTGTTTCTGTAGGATTCCACCTCATCCAGATCCGTGCCTTTGATTTCTTCTACGATATTATTGCCGTCGCTCATGTAGGAATAAGGTACATGATCCGGCGCCAGTACGATCAGAGTTCTGTCGGCAATGCCGGCATTGTCCAGTCGCTGCAAAAGATCCTGCATAGCGTATTCCAGCTCCAGGTTGCAGGCAATATAGGCTTTGGCCGCGTCGGAGTAGGTCAGATTGGCAACCTTATCCTGATTTCTCTTGGCCATGGCATTGCCGGAGAAATTGTATTCTACGTGTCCGCTGACCGTTATGTAATACGTCATAAACGGCTCGCTGGAAGCAAAGGTATCAAAGGACTGGTCGATCAGACGGATATCCGATTGAGGCCAGAGGGCTTTGCCGCTGCTCTCACTAACTTCAGGATCATAGCCTGCGTCGGTACCATGCCATTCGTATCCCATGTTCGGGAAGGAAAGGTTACGTCCATAGTAGGTTGAAGAGTTATTGTGCCAGCCGTTGGTGGTATAGCCCAGTCTCTTCGCCTGGCGTCCGGCAGTAAACAGCATGTTCAGACCGATCTTACCGGAGTTTTCCAGAGAAACATAGTTTCCGTTATTGGGCACTGTACCTGTCAGGTTTGCCCATTCACCACCGGAAGTAGAACCGTACCACAGGGGTGAGTAGTAGTTTTTAAAGTGGAAGCCCTGGGTAGCCATTTTATAGAGGGTGGGTGTCCAGGATTCATTGATGATACATTCGTCCAGTCCTTCGGCCGTGATCCAGATCAGATTATAGCCTTTGAACATACCGGTGTATTCATTTTTGTTCGTGCCGGATTTGGACTGAATATACTCTACCAGGGACTTTACATCCTTGTTGTTTCCGGAATCCGCAACGATTTTGTCAAAATCAATATTTAAAATATTGGGTGAGGTATCAACCACAGCTGCCGGTGTGCCTGCAGGATCAGTGCCGGTGCCTTCTACAGTGCTGGCTGACGGAATAGCGGAAGAATCCGCAGAAGATCCGCTTTCCTCAACAGGGTCTTCTGTAATGATCTTTGCGGAGGAACCGCCGCCCGTGATCTTATTCTTACCGGACAGGTATGTAGTTGTCATGACACCAAGTGTGTCCACGGATTCATCTACGGAGAAACTGTGAAAATACAGATCATATCCGGAAAGCGCATCCCGTCCTCCGATCAGCAGACACAGAAGCATGATAATATGGATCACAAGACCTTCTGCTATGGTGATCAGGTGTGTCAGCGGAGGCTTGCGCTTTACACTGATAAAGCGGGGCGCAAAGACAATCACAAAAATCATGGGGATACCCAGCAGGAAAAACAGCGGGATCAGAGAAGACAGGATCGTACGGAAGATACTGTCCATAAAGTCAAAGGCCTGACCAGCCACACCCAGAACGCCAAACAGTGCAAAATAAGTCTGGAAGAAGCCTTTGTAGATGACTTCGGCACAGAAAAGCACACCCAGGATGGCGGTAAAGGTGATCATCAATATACGATTGACCTGACGTTTGAACAGACGGCAGATGGTACCGAGGATGGTACCCATCGTCAGTGCAAACAGGATCGGGTAGATCAGGGCAAACCGGATATTGTGAAACATAAAAATATGAAACATGATTTCCAGATAGACCAGCAGCAGAGAAAAGTATACAATGGTCGTAAATCTTTTGCGTTTCTGTCTACGGGGGCCAGAGGAAGTCTTCCGGGAACGGTTATCCTGGGCAGAGCTGCTCTGCGGCCGTTTTTGTGCAGATTTTTTTGCTGCAGTTTTCTGAGACGGTCTATCGGATAAAGTTGAAGATGCAATATCCAAAATCGTCATTCTCCTCTCGTTTGATTTATTTTTATAGATTGGCTCTATCGCATAGATATAACTATTTTAAGCATTTTATGGGGGAAATGCAATTGTTTTTCCCTGGAATTAAGAGAGTTTCATATTTATTTTTTTCAGAATGACCAAAAATCGCTAAAAATATGCAAAGAATTTCTTAAGATGATTTACAAAAGAAAAAAATGATGATAAGATAATGCGAGATTTTCTGTAACTGTAAAAATATCCTATTTATAATATGAAAGGAAAGAAAGTTTTGGGTAAAGTAGTATCTAAAGTCATTGGTTTTATTTTGGTTCTGCTTCAGCTGATCGTTTCGGTAGTGTTTTGCGGATTTCTTTTCGTTTCAAACTACCTGACCATGGACTGGATGCTGATCGTAGTACTGGTATTATTGATCCTGGTGTTGTTAAATCTGATCTTCCAGAGATGGTTCGTGACGGGTGTCATCGGTAAGATCATGGCGGTTGTTCTCTGTCTGGTGATGGGATACGGCTGTTATATTCTGCTCAATACAAATGCGGCATTGAATAAGATCACGGCTGATACAGATGGGTATAAAGAAGTCAATCAGATGAACATTTATGTTCTGGAAGAAGACGAGGCACTGACAGTGGAGGATGCGGCATTCTATACTTTCGGTATTCTCGGCTCCATGGACCGGGAGAATACAGATTATACCGTGTCTGAGGTGGAGAGCAGCATTGGCAGTTCCCTGACACTGAAAGAGTATGAGGATATGACCTCTCTGGCAGATGGACTGTATTCCGGTGAGGTTGGCGCGATCATTATTAACGAAGCGTATGCCTCTGTACTGGAAGATACGGACGGCTATGAAGATTTTAATCAAAAAGTAAGAACTCTGATCAGCGTGAACCGTCAGATCGATTCCCGCCCCGCAGAGTCAACCATCAGCGCGGAGGATATCGTATCCAAACCGTTTGTCCTGTATCTGAGCGGATGTGATCAGGCGGGTGAGATTTCCACAAGAGGCCGAAGCGATGTAAACATTCTGGCTATCGTGAACCCGACGACAAAGCAGATTCTTCTTCTTTCCACACCCCGTGACTACTATGTTGAGCTTTCCATCGCTCCGGGACAGATGAAGGACAAGCTGACCCATGCCGGTATCTGGGGCATTGATGTTTCCATGGATACTCTGGGCAACTTGTATGATCTGAATATTGATATGTATTTCAAGGTTAACTTTACCGGATTTAAAGAAGTCATCGATGCCCTGGGCGGTATTGAGGTGGAGTCTGATGTGGCCTTTACTGCCGGTACCAATGCAAGTTCCCAGAGCGCAGGACATACATACACCTTTACCAAAGGAATCAATAAGCTGGACGGAGATGCGGCACTGGCCTTTGCCCGTGAAAGACATGCCTTTGCCAGCGGTGATAACCAGCGTGGTAAGAACCAGATGAAAGTCATTGCCGGCGTTGTGAAGAAGCTTCAGTCTACGGCTCTTCTGACAAACTATGCTGAGATCATGAACAGTGTGTCCGAAAGCTTTGAGACCAACATGACCACAGCACAGATCCAGGCTCTGGTAAAAATGCAGCTTTCGGATATGGCCAGCTGGAACATTGTCTCTCATGCTGTTGTGGGTACAGGTGACAGTGCCAAGACATATTCTTCTCCGAAACTGAATCATTATGTCATGATTCCGGATCAGAACAGTGTGGAAGAAGCCAAGGCCCTGATCCAGAAAGTAGAAGACGGTGAGATCCTCTCCGATGAGAGCGAAAATACAGAAGAATAAATATAAATGTAAATCGGGGGTCGCTGCAAATCGGCGGCCTCCTTTGTGTATGTATAAACTTCAGGCGACTTTATCGAGCACGACTCCGAGACCTTAGGCTCGGAGCGAGCGCAGTAGGAGCCTGAAGTTT
>JAEDOO010000145.1 GCA_016301965.1 Lachnospiraceae bacterium
AACAGACAATGCAGATGAAAGATATCATACGAAAGAAAAGAAGAGAATGCGGCTATACGCAGGAGCAGGTGGCGGCATACCTGGGAGTCTCTGCGCCGGCAGTGAATAAATGGGAAAGCGGGGCAACGCTTCCGGATGTGGCGCTCCTTTCACCGCTGGCCCGGCTGCTTAAGACAGATCTGAACACCCTTCTGTGTTTCCGGGAAAATCTGACGACAGAAGATATCGTAAGCTATATGGCGGAGGTCTCCGAAATTGCCAGAAAGACAAGCGTGGACAGTGCCGTGGAGCGGATTCGGGAACTTGTGAAAGAGTATCCGTCATGCGTAGAGCTCATGCATCAGATGGCCTCGCTGCTGACGGGGCTTTCCATCATAGTTCCCTGCACAACAGAGCAGCAGGAAAATAATACTGCGTTTGCCGTAGAATTATTTACACGTGTCGCCGAATCCGATGATCCGGTGTACGCTAATCGTGCCCGGTATATGCTGGCTTCCCGGCTGATTCAGGAAGAAGAATATGACCGTGCCGGGCAGTTGATCGATAAGATTCCGCCCTACGATGGTCTCGATAAGCGTCAGCTTCAGATTTCCATAGAGATGAAGAAGAAAAATGCTGAAGCAGCGGGTAAACTTCTGGAACAGAAAATCAATCAGTTGCTCCAGGAAGTTTTTCTGCAGTTGAATCAGCTGGCCATCGTTGCCGTCTGGGAAAATGACAGGGATCGTGCATGGGCACTGGCGGAGTATGCACAGAAGGTTATGGGAATATACGGCTGGGATTACAGTAAGTATACGGTAGCTTTTTCGGTTGCCGTTGAAGAAAGAGATGCCGAAAAATGCAGGGAGCTGCTGGAAAAAATGATGGTCAGTCTGGAGAAACCGGTGGATCTGTCGGAGTCGATTCTGTATACGCATTTGCGGAAAAAGGACGATGAAGCTCAAAGTAAGGAAAAACTGCATAGTGGATCCGAAATTGATGGAGCGCAGAGCGGTGAAGGTCAAAATGGTGGAAACGAGATGGCGCAGCAAATGAAAGCCGCCCTTTTGGCTGCACTGGAGAAGGATGAGCAGTTTGCGTTTTTGCGGGAGAAATACGGTGATGTGAGGAAATGGTTCGAGAAGGTTTGAGCGCGCTTGGGTGTCGCAGGGCTGTAAGAATGGAGAAGAATGAAAGAGTGGCTGGTGAATCGTATCAGCCACTCTTTCACGTTGCAAAAGCAAAATATAAAATAAAAATGCAATATATACTTGACATTCCCGGAAATGCAATATATACTTTACATCAGAAAGACGGAAATACAAAGGAGGGCCGTACATGAGAAATCTGAAAATGAAGTTTCGCCGGATCGAGTTAGATATGTCGCAGACAGAGCTGGCGAAAAAGGCCGGGGTAACACGCCAGACCATCGGTCTGATCGAAGCAGGTGAGTTCAATCCGTCCATCAAGCTGTGTATTGCCATCTGCAAAGCGCTGGGTGTAAAGTTGGATGATATTTTCTGGGAGGATGAAGATGATGAAGTGGAAAATGAAAAATAATCTGGATGAGATGCAGGAGATCAAGCTGAGAGGGATTGAGCGAAACGGCTGCTGGTTTGCCTTCTGGGCTTTGCTGGCAGCAATGATGATACAGCTGGTACTGGGGGCTGAGGTAAAACAGATGGCCGGTGAGTGGATCGTGTTTATGTGCCTGGCTCTGTATCTTGGCATTGCCTGTATGCGGGCAGGTATCTGGGATCGTCACATTCCCGCTACGCCGTTGGCCAATCTGATCTGTGCGCTGATTGCAGGAGTGGTCGTCTGGGGGCTGAATTTTGTCGTGATGATGCGCAACGGATTTTTCGGCCATCTGGAGGGTGCCATACTTGCTTCCGGATGTATCGGTTTGTTTACCTTTGTTCTGTGCTTTGCTGTATTGAGCATCTGCACCGCCTGGTACAAAAAGAGAGTGAAAAAGCTGGAAGAAGAGCCGGAAGATGATATGACGATGTGATTTTTTGAGAAATGAGAAGTAGTTATTTATTTTAAAATAGTAATGCAAACAACCGTTACAGAGATGCAGGAGTTATCACTTGTTTTCCGTAACGGTTTTTCTTTGGTGAAAAGAATGTCCGTCGAGAGAATTGAGCTGATGATTGCAAGGGTGTTTCCGCGCGTGGTTGCTTGTAAAACATGTATTTCCATGATATAAAAGAAGTAAAGTTTTTACAAAAAAGATTGCAAAGGGAAAGCAGAGAAAACGGGGGAAAAAATGATCAGGATCGCTATCGTGGAAGACGAGGAGATGTATGTGCAGCAGCTCACCGGCTATCTGAAGGAATATCAGAAAACCTACGGTGAGGAGATCGATATTACGGTATACAGAGACGGTGATGGCATAACCGCAAAATATAAAGCGCAGTTCGATATTATTCTTATGGACATTCAGATGCGTTTTATGGACGGCATGTCAGCAGCGGAGGAGATACGCAAGCAGGATTCAGAGGTGGTGATCATGTTTATCACCAACATGACGCAGTATGCCATTCGAGGCTATGAGGTGGATGCCCTGGATTACATATTAAAGCCGGTCTCCTACTTTGCGTTCAGTCAGAAGCTGAGCCGGGCCATTGCCAGAATCCGGAAACGGGAGAGTCATCAGATCACGGTGCCGGTAAAAGGCGGGATCGTGCGGCTGAAGGTGGCAGATATCTATTACGTGGAAAGCGTTGGCCATAATCTGATCTATCACAGTGCCTCCGGAAACCACATTTCACCCGGCACCATGAAATCTGTGGAAGAGGAGCTGACAAACATAGGATTTTCCCGGGGAAATAAATGCTATCTGATCAATCTGGAGCATGTAGACGGTATCAAGGATAAGTGCGCCATTGTCCACGGAGAGGCGCTGCAGATCAGCCGTCCCCGGATGAATGCGTTTATGCAGGAACTGACAAAATATTGGGGTGAGCGAAAATGAATGGAACTGAGCTGCAGATGATTTTGCCGGAAATACCAAGAGTTTTTACTGCTTTTGCAGAGTGGCTGGCCTGTATCCTTTGCATTATGGAGATGAAACGCCGGATCACCGGATGGAAGTTTGTCAGTGTATGCGGCCTGGCACTTATCATACAGGCGGTCTTTCTGGAGCTGACCAATGGCCTGGAGAATGTGCTGTGGATATTATGCATGATGGCGGCGGTAGGTCTGATGTATCTGTTTATATTTGGCTGCTGTGAAGCCAGTGCAAAAGATGCGGGCTATATGTGTGTACGTGCTTTTGTGGTGGCGGAGTTTGCGGCATCTCTGGAATGGCAGATCGATTGCTATGCCTATTTTATGCTTGGCTGGACCAGCCAGTGGTTTCGGCTGTTCTGGCTGATTGTGGTCTATGGCCTGGTCTATACTGTAGTGGGTGTATGCTTCCGGAAATTTGCCGGGGCAGAGGGTGATCTGATGGTGACCAACAAAGAGCTCCTTCCCTATGTCAGCATTGGGCTGGCCGTTTTTGCCATCAGCAATATGGGCTTTGTTTTCGGCAATACGCCGTTCAACGGTCCGTATATGATTCAGATTACAACTGTCCGCACACTGATCGACTTTGGAGGTGTGGCAATTATTTATGCCTATCATGTGCAGAGGATGGATCTACGAGTGCGCCATGAGCTGGAAAGTGTGCAGACCATTCTCCATAATCAGTATGTCCAGTACCAGCAGTCCCAGGAGGCCATGGATATCATCAATTATAAATACCATGATCTGAAACATCATATCATGGCACTTCGGGCAGAGGAAAATCAGGAAAAAAGGGAAGCCTATCTGGATCATATGGAGGAAGAGATTCGCAACTACGAGGCTCAGAATAAAACGGGCAACAAGGTGCTGGATACACTCCTGACCTCAAAAAATCTGTTCTGTATGAAAAATCATATTTCCATGACCAGCGTAGTGGATGGCACACTGTTTGATTTTATGGATGTCATGGATATTTGTTCTATTTTCGGCAATGCGCTGGATAATGCCATCGAGTGTGAGAAGAAGATCAAAGATCGGGAAAAACGGCTGATCCATGTGTCTGCCTTTTCCCAGAGAAATTTTCTGATTATTCGATTTGAAAATTACTGCGAAAATGATCTGATATTTGATGCCGAACTTCCGACAACTACCAAGGAGGACAGCCAGTTTCACGGCTATGGTCTCAAGAGTATCCGGTATACGGTCAGAAAGTATGGCGGTGAAGTGGATATCAATGTGCAGGATAACTGGTTTGAGTTGAAAATATTGATTCCTATGGAGATGAAATAAAGGAGAGTTATGAAAGGGGCTAAAGAGTATTGCGTATGCTTGTGAAAGCGCCGGGGCGATATGAATTTCAAAAGAAGAAAGCAGGATTTGTTGTTTGTTTTTATCGGTC
>JAEDOO010000146.1 GCA_016301965.1 Lachnospiraceae bacterium
ATCTCCGCAACAACGACAAAGGCGGTCGGATCGATGGCGGTGATCGTGCGTTTCACTGGCACAACCTTTTGATAAGGAACAATGGAAACAATGACCTTTGTCGGCGTATGACCAAAACCGGTTTCTGCGTTGAGAAAGGTCATACCCACGTCCAGATCGTGGAGTAATGCTGTACGAATTTCATCGTGATGTTCAGAGAAGACCATGATCTGACTTTCTCCGGTGCCCAGAGTTACCACATGGCTGACGATGGCAGCGCTGATGGTGATGGTCAGAATGCCGTAGACGGTTGGAAGGAGTGGTCTGCCAAGAGCCTGCATGAGAATCACAAGAACATCGCAGATATTCATGACGGTGGCTACCGGGAGTTTATATTTTTGGTTCAGAATTACCGCAAGAATGTCAAATCCACCGGATGAAGCGCCGCTGCGGAGGATCAGCCCTGCGCCCGCGCCAAGCATAACTCCGGCAATGACAGTGCAAAGTGTAGCGTCTTCTCTCAGGGAGTTCAGCGGACAGCGGGAAAAGATTTCAAGCAGTATGGGGAAAAGGATGCTGACCGCAATGGTTTTTGCCACAAAACGGCGGCCCACAAACACAAGACCCAGAATCATCAGAAGCATATTGACGATAAATACCATTACGGAAAGAGGTACAGGGATAAAATGTGTGATGGTCCGGGCAAATCCTGTCACGCCTGCAGCAGCAAAGCCCTGCGGAAGGATGATCAGGCCAAAAGCGGCGGCCGTCAAGGCAGTGCCGATCAGCAATTCTGCGGCAGATATCATTTTCTGTACGTATACGTTGGTCTGTAAAATCATTTCTGTCTCCACCTGTTTTCTGAAAATATTGTGTGCCAGCGCATGTTTTTCAGTAGTTCGATATGCAATATGATTACATAATAAGAGCTTCGCATCTTTTTACAGTAGCCTGGCATTCATCTTATTACAATATAAGAGCTTCTTTATTATAAAACCCATATAACCGGGATGACAACGGGATTATTTGCATGATATAATAAGAAAAACTTATACTATGGGAGATGAACTATGCATCTGAACCAACTCAGATATTTTGTGTCTGTGGCATCCTGCCGCAGCTTTACACAGGCGGCACAGTGCCATTTCATGACACAAACGGCGATCACACAACAGATTAAGGCATTGGAAGAACAGCTGGGACTGCAGCTGATCGATCGTCGGAAGAGGCCAATTGAGCTGACTGCAGCTGGCGAGGTCTTTTACCGGGAGGCAAAAGCGATCCTTTCGCGGGTGGATGATGCGGTCGCCAAGGCACAGGAAGCAGCGACGGGAGCTGTCGGCATGATTCGTATCGGTTACGAGAAAGGATACGAGCGGTCAGACCTTTCTGACCGGCTGCGCGATTTTCACCGAGCATATCCGAATATTATGTTTACATGCATTCGGGAGGATACGGATGCGCTTTCTGCCAAGCTTTTAACCGATGAACTTGATGTGATTTTTGCGTGGGACAGCACGAATCTACGCACGAACGAAGATATCGAGACCTGTCTGGATATGCGATCTGGTCTGTCGGTTGCACTTTACAAAAATCATCCGCTGGCATTATGCAAGAAGCTGAATCGTGAAGAACTGCGTGAGGAGACGATTCTCTACATGACGCCGTCCAGTGCCGGGGATTCTTTTGGAGATGTGCATTTTATGCAGTTGTATGAGCGCGCTGGTTATCAGCCGAAAATCCTGCTGAAAAGCAGTGATGTTGAGAGCATATTAATGATGGTTGCGGCTGAGGAAGGCATCTCGATCCTTCCGTCTTACAGTGTGGCAAAGCTGATGAATGCGGACAATCTGGTGTTCGTGCCGCTGGATGGAGACGAGGAGTACGAAGATATTTTCATGATGTGGAAACGAAGCAGCAGAAATTCGGCGCTGCAAAGTTTTCTTCAGTTTTTTGGATCTAAGCCATAGGAGGCTGTAGAGGAAGATGAAAAACCACCGTTTTTTAATTCTGGGAATTGTGGTTATTGTTTTTGCCGGTCTGACGATGTTGTTGTGGCGTCCACTGGTTTCCTTTGCATCCAATCCTGAGATCCTGCGGGTATGGATGCAGGATCTCGGGATATGGGGAATATTGATTTTTGTGTATTTAACTTTGTGCAGGTGGTATTTGCGGTGATTCCGGGAGGCCCCTTTGAGCTTGCCGCCGGTTATATTTTTGGTGTGCTGCCGGGAATACTGCTTTGTGATATAACGATGACCATCAGCAGTGTGTTGGTGTTCCTGCTTCTGTCATAAGGTATGGATCAAGAATTTTTTCCAGTTCTTTTTCTGTTATAAAACCTTGCTCAAGTACCAATGAGCGAACAGATTTTCCGGTTTTTAAAGCTGTTTTAGCGATTCTCGCAGCTTCTTTGTAACCAATATATGGACAGAGTGCCGTAGCAATGCCTGCGCTGCTCTCCATAAGTTCTTTGCAGTGCTGGCGATTGGCAGTAATTCCGGTAATGCAGTTATCAATCAGAGTCTTGATCGCTTTTTCAAGAGTCGTGATGGAATCAAAAAGATTACAGAAAACAACCGGCTCAAAGGCATTGAGTTCGAGCTGTCCTGCCTCTGCTGCCATGGTGATGGTTGTGTCATGACCAACAATATGAAAAGCCACCTGACTCACCACTTCGGGAATAACTGGGTTTACTTTTCCGGGCATAATAGAAGAACCGTTCTGTTTGGCTGGGAGATTTATTTCACCGAATCCGGTTTTGGGGCCGGAGGAGAGAAGTCTTAAATCATTGCACATTTTGGAAAGATCTACAGCGCATGTTTTAATTACTCCGGAAACGGCCACAAAACCATCCAGATTTTCTGTGGAATCAAAGAGGTCATCTGCCTGTTCCAGAGGATATCCGGTAAGCATTTTTAAATTTGGTACAATTTTGGAAAAATAAGAATCGGAAACATTAATGGCAGTTCCAACAGCAGTTCCACCAAGATTTACGGTATACATTTCCCGGCAGGATTTTTCAATACGTTTACGATCTCTTGAGACCATGGATGCATATCCGTGGAATACCTGTCCAAGGCGGATCGGTACGGCGTCCTGAAGCTGTGTGCGTCCCATGGTAAGAACATCGTCAAATTCAATAGATTTGTCAATAAGAGCAGTTTCAAGTCTGTAAAGTTCCCGAATCAGTGGAGTCAGAAGATCCAGAACAGTCAGTTTTCCGGCTGTTGGAATGACATCGTTGGTGGACTGCGCCATATTTACATGATCATTTGGGTGAACCATAGTATAGTTTCCTTTGGTGTCACCAAGAAGTTCTCCTGCCCTGTTGGCAACCACTTCGTTCATGTTCATATTTGCACTGGTACCGGCGCCACCCTGAATAGCATCCACAATGAAGGAGTCTTCCATTTTCCCATCCATAACCTCATCGCAGGCTTTTATAATAGCATTTGCGGCATCTTCTGTCAGAAGGCCGGCATCGAAATTGGTAATAGCAGCTGCTTTCTTTACCTGTGCCAGATTTTTTATGAACACAGGGTGGAGTTTTGTTCCGGTGATAGGGAAATTCTGTTTTGCACGGAGGGACTGTACTCCATAGTAAGCATCTGCAGGTACTGCCATAGTTCCAATAGAATCTGATTCCAGACGTGTTTTTGTCATTTTTATCTCCTTTTCGTTCTGGTGAAGTATTACAGTCTTTGATGATTTTTTCTTTTCGTGATTCGACAGCTGTTATTCTCGATGGATAAAAACTAACACTTCTTTTTCGAAAAGTAAATACTATTAAGAAGAAGCCGTGATTACACGCAAATTTTGCTATGTAAAATTTACATAAATAAATAATAATCTCATATTATTTAATTAAATTAAGCAATTCCTTGATTGGGAGAAATATAAATGCTATACTCGGACTGACAGATCATGTATCACATGCGTTATGGAGGAGATTATGGATCATAAGCCAGACAATATTGATAAAAAAATAATTGAAATGCTTCAGAAAAATGCCCGTGTTTCAATAAAGGACATTGCAAAGGAGGTTTTTCTTTCTTCACCAGCCGTTTCTGCCAGAATTGAATATCTGGAAAAAAGTGGTATCATTTCCGGTTATCATGCGCAAGTCAATCCTATGTTTTTGGGATATCATATCAAGGCCTTTATTAATCTGGAAGTTGAACCTTCTCAGAAAAAAGAATTTTATCCTTTTATACAGGCAATTCCAAACGTAATTGAATGTAACTGCGTTACCGGTGATTATTCTATGCTGATTGAAGTTGCATATAGATCTACTGTGGAGTTGGATCATTTTATCAATGTCCTGCAGCAATTTGGAAGAACAAAAACGCTGATTGTTTTTTCTACTTCGGTGGAACACCGGGATCTTCCGATTTCCAATGAAATCTAAGAA
>JAEDOO010000147.1 GCA_016301965.1 Lachnospiraceae bacterium
ATTTCACATTACATACAATCATCCTGAGTTTCCCATTCGGATCCGGCGGAATCACCTGCATCCACTCAAACTCCAGTGTAAAGGGGTGTTTGAATTTTGCCTGAAGCGCTGCCTCCAGTTCTTTCTGCGCCTCTTCTTTTGTCCGTGTGGAGTCCTGCGTATTATGTACACACTGTACATGAATCAGGTCGTAGCTCTCCTGAACAAACCGGATCTGAAGGATATCCTTACAATGCGCGATAATCGGTGCAATTTCAAAGAAAGTGGTAACTTCACCGGTTTCATATCGGAAGAAATCGTTCATACGCCCCTGCACATTTGAGATCACTTTGACCCCGTCTTTTATTTTTGCATTTCCCTTATCTCCCACCACATAATTGATCAGCGGAATGTCGGTCTTGTACAAAGGTGTGACAACTATTTTTCCTTCCTCGGCCACATGTCCCTCATCATCCATGATATTCACCACAAAGGAATCCTGATGGATCGTGTACTCCTTGGCGTCAAACAGCTTCACCATACAGGCACCAGCCTCTGCCGTTCCATAGGAGTCTATGATTCCCGGTCCCAGGATTTCACGAAAGAGTGCTCTGGCTGTATCATCGATCTTTTCTCCCGTAGGTGTATAAAACCGCGGCTGATGCAGTTTGACATGATTCTGCTTGCAGTACAGACAAAGACGCATAAACTCTGTCTTATTCATATACAAAAATTCCGGCTTATAGTCGTTGATCTGTTTAACCATATCTTCTTCCGGTGCATACTGGTTCAAAAAACCCCTGCGCAGAATACCAATACGCTGTAAAAAAGTGTCATGACCGCCGGTAACACTGTGCGCACTGCGGCGGCTCATAGTTTTTCCGGTAAACGGATTATATCCGGCTACCAGCATGACTCTGAACCAGTTTGCCATCATATAGGCCTTTTCTTTCGGAGAAAACAGCACCATCAACGGTACGCCGGAAGAACCGCTGGTCGTATCCTTGAACCAGTAACGGTATTTCGGCTTATTTTCCTCCTCTTTCATCCATCCACGAAGCTCATCCTTTGTCAAAAGAGGCAGTTTGGCCAGATCATCCCCTGTACGGATATCTTCCGGTCTGACACCGGCTTTATCAAACCTTTCTTTGTAAAATGGAATCTTGTATGCTTTTTTTACCAGCCTGCGGACTCTTTTATTTTGCATGGGTACAACTTTCTTCTGATCGTAGGGTACCTTTTTCTCCATTCTGGCCAGATCCAGAAAGATAAATACATTTACCAGTTTTCTTTGCAATTGATCAAACATGTTTCTCCTCCATACCAGACTGTGTTCAATGTTTCTTGGCAGTTTTAACCACTTTCAGAAACTGCGGTAATATCCACTTAGCAGCAAAAGCAGCTCCGGAAAGAATAACCAGATACCGTACATACCACGGCAGCATATACGCACTCATAGACACAAGATTCAGGACAAAATACAGCAGTGATATTTTCACCGTAGTTCCCAGGGGGATAATTCTCTGTCCTGTAATTTTCAGTTCCAGCCAGCCCTGCAAAAGGAGGAGCAGAAAATAACTGACCGCCGTCGTATAGGCAGCTGCCTGATAACCAAACTGCAGGATACAGACATAATTCAAAATCACATTGACAACCATGGCCAGTAATGTACCAAGAGCCACATATTCTGTCTTCTTATGATAATTCTGAATTGCTGTATAACTGTAACTGTAAAATCGAAATAATGTTCCCGTCACCATGGGCGTTACCAGCCAGATCACATCATAATATCTTTTACCGCCAAGAATCAGGATCACCTCAGGTGCCAGCATAACAAGGAACCAGGAAATCAGACCAAACCCATGCATAAGTATTTTCCAGGGTCCTTCTACATCCTTCGTCTCTTTACGGGAAATTTTTTCAAACAGCCAGGGCTGCCAGGCATTCCATACGCTGTCCTCCAGGATCCAAATGATAAACGACACTGTAGTTCCCAAACCGATCAGACCGGAAGCTTCATCGCTGACCATATTCTGTACCATGATCTTATCCGCCTGGTTCATGATCTGAATGGAAATGGCTTCCGGAATCAGCGGCAGACTGTATAAAAGCCCATATTTCCAGTATTTCTTTGACACAAGCTTTCGTCCCTGCATCGTCAGAAGAATGATCACCACGATGCCGCCAAGGATATGAATCCCATAAAAAGAAATCACCCGATAATGCACCAGCTCCTGCTGCATACCGTTTTGTTTTCCCCAGTACATCCATACCAGAGACACCACAGTAGCCGGCACGACCGTCAACAGCGTAATCAGCGTGCTGGCTTTATACCGCATCATCTGCTTCTCCCGCCGCTGCATAAACAGAATACTGGTGTATGCGAACACATAGCCAAAGCCTACATAAAACATCACATCATCCATGTGACAGAAGGCTTTTACCTGTTCTTTAAACAGCAGACACAAAAAGAAACAGATACCAATGGAAATATATGACAGCGTATGATTTGCGGAAACATACGCGTTATATCCCTGTTCATCCAGATCATACTTTGCTCTGTCCACACTTTTCCACAGGCATAATGACATT
Source organism: Lachnospiraceae bacterium (assembly GCA_016301965.1). GTDB lineage: Bacteria > Bacillota > Clostridia > Lachnospirales > Lachnospiraceae > UBA11957. The sequence goes on from JAEDOO010000147.1 coordinate 2,572, forward strand.
ACCGGCACAGCGATCAACAGCCAGGACTCATACACCTTGATCTGCCCATACTGCGCCGTGGACAGCAGTCTCGTATACAACGGAGTCGTCAAAAAAGAAATTCCCCGAATAAAAAGCTGTGCAAAAATATAAAACATCCCCGCTTTTAAAGCGATTTTATTCAGAGAACTCGAAGACAGTTTCTTATCACTCAAAACACATTTTCTCCTGTACTATAAAATAAGCCCAGTGGGCTAACGCTTATTGTAACATCACCCCTCAGAAAATGCCACACAAAATATGATCTTCTCACTATGGATACACAGGATAACCTCCTGCCACCTTAGATCTGGACACCGTTCTTTTTCAGCAATTCTCTGGCTGTATCAATAGAATCCACACCCTCTTTATTCTTCACCGGTGCAAATTCCTTCTCTCTGTCCACTTCGTAAGCCAGACAATTATCCATCATATGCACCATATCCAGAATCAATGTCTCAAATTTATAGCCATTCGGTGTTTCCGGTGCATGGGCTGTACCATCCGGATCTACATAAGGAATCTTCTTTTCTACTACATGGGTAGGCATACGTTTTGCAATGATCTCCTCCAGCTTATCCATGCGGAAAAGATAGTTCAGGATCACGCCAAAGCAATACAGATAATTACCCTGCTCATCCTTTGCATAGTTCATATCGTGAGTCATCTCATAGTATTCCACGATGGATGGCTTACCGTCTTCCAGGCAGAGTACTCCGACTCTCTCTTCCGGATCAGCCTTTCGCACCACCTTAGCGCCACTGACACAATCCTGATCGATCACCGCACCTACAAAACAGGGATCAGCGATACGCTGCAGTACATTGTCCACAGCGAAACAGTTCAGCCATTCTACACCCATCTCTTTGGCTTTCTTTAACAGTCCTGCATTGGCAAAGGAGGTAAACCAGCCGCCGTTGCCGTTGGGAGAAAAGGCCAGCTTTTCACTGCTTTCCATCAAAAGTTTCTTTTCATAATCCATGCTGGGTGCCATATCCTGGGTAAAGAACCAGATATAGTCCGGATTATACCCAAAATAATTATGCTCTTTTAAGAAAGAGGTGGTCTCTTCGTGGTTTTTATCGCTGGTCATGATAAAAAAGGGCACCCAGGCTCCGGCCTGCTCCACTACATCCATGGTGTTTCTGAACAGCTGTTCAAAGATATACAGTTCCTTTGTCACACCGATATTAAAGCTGCCCTTTGGTCCACTGCATCCCAGACGGGTTCCCTGACCTCCGGCCAGAAGCAGAGCGCCTACCTTACCGGCTTTGATAGCCTCAAGACCTGTCTTTACATATTCTTCCTTCTTTTTCTCAATGTCTGCAATGCTCAGAGCGCCGATGGGGTCGATCTTCCCCTTACCTTCCGGTGTATTGTCATTTCCAAAGCAGTCAAATACGCCCCAGTCCAGGGTATCCAGCTGTTTTTCAAAATTTTCTTTCTGTACGTCATCCATCTGATCATAAAAGGCCAGCAGATGGGTCTGGTCATATTTTTCCAGTAACGCTAATGTTTCCTTCTTCATATTTTCCTCCTGTGACCGGTTATTTCATTGCCGTCTCCACGCTGCCCGATCTGCAGCTTTTCCTGTACGAATCTATGTATATATTACCCGCTGTCCACATAAAAATCAACTATCGGTTTATAAAGCTTATGCAGCAAATATACTTATCCATCTCACGCTGTCAAAAAAGCACTCCATTGCCCGCCAAAACATAAATGAAAAAGAGCGATCGCCGCCTGACGGTCTGCCGGCATATATATACTCTCCGCGCG
>JAEDOO010000148.1 GCA_016301965.1 Lachnospiraceae bacterium
GACGCAATGATGGATGCCAGGGAGTTTTCCACATGCACCAGTCCCAGAGTATACAAAAGATACGGTGCCACCGTACATACAATACCCAAAGACAAGGACAGCACGCCATAGGATACAGAAGAAAAAGAAAGCTGCATCACCCGGGGAATATCCGTCAGGCATCCCGTAGCCACAGCTGCCACCACAAAGGTATAGCAGGTTATGGTCAGAGAATGGTAGCCTCTGTCCAGAGCATACCGACTGAAAATAGAGTACAACGCATAGCCAAGACCTGCGCCCAGTCCCAGCAGAATGCCGCCCCCGCTGATATTCTGGCTGCTCTCCAGCACACCAGTCACCAGCACACATCCCACAAAGGTCATAACAAGAGCGATCCCTTTTCTCATGGAAAACTGCTCGTGAAAAAGAAAATAGGAGAGCACCATTACAATGGCCGGTGCCGTATACAAAAGTACTGCAGCCACAGACATGGATGTCAACGTGACTGCTTTAAAATAACAAAAGTTAAAAAATGTAATACTGGCTATACCTGTTCCCAGAAAACACCAGAAATCTTTCAACCGGATTTTTAACATCTGCCGGTCATACACCAGAAGAAACAGGATCATGGCCGCCGCTGTGACCACCGCCCTCAAAAAGACAATGTCCATAGATACCAAACCAACAGCATTTAAATTTCTGACAAATACACCAAGACATCCCCACAGGATGCCGGAAATAAGAATAAATAAAAAAGACACTTTTTTCATCACACCACATGCTTCAGATACATCGGAATAATGGACTGTCCCTTGGCGATCAGACTGGTAGACCCATTGCGCACACACCAGTCATAGATAATGCCTCTCTCCAGAGATTCGTAATTCTCTGCCAGCGTATCCGCCGTCTCTTCCGAGGAAAATTCTCCCATCTCCTGGCCTTCCGATATGATCTGCTTAATCAGTTTATAGTAAAACCTGTTGCTGTCCAGAAGCTCCTTCTGCTCTCCTGACCGACTCATATAAATATGGCTGACCAGTTCAAAGGGAACCTGCTCCTCAATCAGCGCAAACAGTTCTTTGTTAAGATATACCAATTTCTCATACTGTGTCAATCGCGGATTCATGGAAACCATCAATTGTTCGTATTTCTGATCAAATAATTCGCCCAGAGTATGCTCCAGATCATCTTTCCTCTGAAAAAATTGCTGAAATTCTTCCATAGAAACACCGGCTCTCTCGATCACAGCCTCAACTGTCGTCTGCTCATAGCCAAGCTCATGAAACAATGCCCAGGCTGCTTCGACGATGCGGGTTCTCGTATTTTCCGTCTGTTCTTTCGTATGTTTTCCCAGCAGAAAACCATATTTTAACGGATCATCCGCATCAATGATCCATTCATTGAGTCCTGTGATATAGGCACTTCCCGTAATCTGCGGAATAATCCCCTTACCTCCGCCGATCTCAATCTCCTGGGTAGCCACGCCTTTAAACAAAGATCCTGTGATGCTTTCGTACACAAACTCTTCGCCCAGCTCCAGTTCATGCTTTGCCACCAAAGCTGCCAGTTTTGCAGATGTACCAGTGCCGCAGGGAGAACGATCCGCCTGGGCATCACCGAAGATCACACAGTTTTTCATATCTGCCTTAGGATTATCCGTATGACTGTAAAATTCCACCAGATCCACCGTCGTAATGTCCAGATAAGGATGGCGGATATCCACAGAAGCATTGATTTTCTCCCGAAGCTCCATACCAAGCTCGGTAATTTCTTCAATATTATCCATTTCCAGCGCAAGTCCCAGTTTTTCTGCATTTACCAGCGCAAAAAAAGAGCCTCCGAAAGAAATATCGCAGTTCACTGTCCCCCATTTTTTTGTCTTGATCTGCACATCCTGTTTATACAAAAAAGAAGGGACATTGAGAATACTTACTTCCACTGCCTTTTTGTCCACCACATGGACCCGAGTACGGATGATCCCGCTGGGCGCATCCAGCACTACCTCGGTATAGGGCTCCGTAACCGGCACCATACCTGTCTCCACCAGCATGGAGGCTGTGCCGATACTTCCGTGGCCACACATATTCAGGCATCCGCCGCTGTCCAGAAAGATCACGCCTACCGCCGCTTCTTCATGTACCGGTTCTGTCAAAAGGGCTCCGAACATGTCCCGGTGACCTCTGGGCTCCAGCATCAGTGCTTCTCTGAGGTAATCGTAATGTTCCATCAGATCTTTTTTCTTTTCCATCATGGTATCCCCCTTAAGGGTGGGGAATCCATCGTATACGATTCTCGTAGCTTCCCCCATGGTGTGGGAATCGATCGTCTTTATTTTGTACGCATACTCTCCAGCTTTAGGTCTGATGTTCATTTCCTATTTCTTTCCTCTCTTTCGGAAGATATTTATCTTATCTGTATCTGTTCAGTACCTTCACAGATACGATTCGCAAACCCATGAAAATCAGCTGTGTCGATGGTGTTTACTCGCATCTGTATCATATTCTTACGGACTCACCAGCAAGTGATTCGGTCTGTTCTGAACAGTTACTCTTATTCACTCCTCAATATTGTCCGCAAATTTCTGCCGCGCAATTGCCGCCAGTGCCTGGGCTGTTCCTTCCACCTCCAGCAGTGCGCTGTTAATGATAATGTGCTTATGCTCCGGATCCGAAGGAAGAAATTTCGCAAAATATTTATGGTAAGCGTTTCTGGCTTTATCCACCTCGTAGATCATCTTTTTAGCTTCAGACTTATCCATATGCAGAGTTCCTACACAGTTGGCCAGACGGTCTGCATAGGGTGCATAAATATAGACATGCATGGCATGAGGCTCATCCGCCAGCACATAGTCGGAACAGCGGCCTACGATAATGCAGGATTCCTTAGCCGCCAGATCGGAAATAATTCTGGACTGACAGTCAAAAATTGCTTTCTGATGTTCCGCAGACTCGGTTCCCAGAGGAAACATCATCTGGAAAAACCCTGACTTTTTCTCTTCTGCCTTACTGATTACAGATACCGGAAGATTCATCTTTTTTGCCGCAGCTTCCACGATATCGCGGTCGTAAAATTCCACCTCCAGAAGCTCTGCCAGACGTTTGGCTATGGGACGACCAAGGCTTCCGAATTCTCTGGCTATGGTGATCACAAATTTCTTCATACTAACTCTCCATTCCGCCGCCATATTGTCAGCAGCTCAAATCATTTGTATCTGTTCAGTACCTTCACAGATACAATTCACAAACCCATGATAATCGGCTGCGCCGAAGGGGTTTGTTCACACCTGAATCATGTTCTTACAGCCTCATCCTCAAGTGATTCGGCCTGCTCTGAACTGTTACCATCATTTCATAATTTCAGGATGCGCGGAAGCGGGAAAGGAATGCTTTCGTTCTCTCTTCCTTCGGGTTGCCGAACACTTCTTCCGGCTTCCCTTCCTCCACTACATAACCGTCCGCCATAAAGATCACCCTGTCGGCCACATCTCTGGCAAAAGCCATCTCATGCGTAACGATCACCATGGTCATACCCTCAGCCGCCAGTTCCCGCATAACATTTAATACTTCGCCAACCAGCTCCGGATCCAGTGCGGAAGTGGGTTCGTCAAAAAGCAGTGCCTTGGGCTCCATGGCCAACGCTCTGGCGATAGCCACACGCTGCTGCTGTCCTCCGGAAAGCATATCCGGTTTGGCTTTTTTCTTGCTCTCCAAGCCAACTTTTCTCAGAAGCTCGATGGCTTTTTCTTCGGCTTCCTTCTTATTCATATGTTTGGTGAGGATCGGTGCCATGGTCACATTGTCAAGCACAGTCTTTAACGGAAACAGATTGAACCGCTGGAACACCATGCCCACCTCTTCACGAAAACGACGTATGTCAGCTTTTTCTGCACAAAGATCTTCTCCCTGGTACAGGATCTCACCCTTTGTGGGTGTCTCCAGCTGGTTGATGCAGCGAAGAAATGTACTCTTTCCCGAACCGGACGGACCGATGATACATACCACTTCGCCCTCGTTGATGGTCACATTGATATCTTTCAGCACCTCCAGATCACCGAAGGATTTGACCAGATGCTTTATTTCAATAAAAGCGTTTCCCATATCTTCTTCCTCCTACTTTTTGATCCGGCTTTCCACCACTCGCTGAAGGATCATCAGGATGGACAAGAGAACCAGATAGAATACTGCGCAGGCTGTATAGGCCGGCAGAGTATTGTATGTACGGGCTACGTAATTCTGTGTCTGACGGGTAATGTCGTTGACAGCGATCATGGACAAAAGTGCCGTATCCTTAACGGAAATGATAAACTGATTAAACAGTCCCGGGATCATGGATTTAAAAGCCGG
>JAEDOO010000149.1 GCA_016301965.1 Lachnospiraceae bacterium
CTCACGCACAGCGCCCCATACCCCACCATCCGATTCGGATACTCCGACACTCCCGGCAGACGCCTGGCCCCGGAGATCAGATAACTTTTAAGTTTCTGCCCGTATAGGTAGGGATCATTCCCCCGCACGATCCCCCATTCCATCAAAAGCGCACAGGCTCCGGTAACAAAAGGCGTGGCAAAGGATGTTCCGGTTACCGTGGCATAGCCGCCTCCGGCTCTGACCGTCGTAATATTCACTCCCGGTGCGGCAATCACCGGCTGGATGTCCCCCGGTGCCTGGGGAAATCCGCGGCCGGAAAAGGGCGCATAAGACTGGGTTGCCGTGTCATAGGCGGCCACAGCTATGGTTTTGGAAGTTCCGGCAGGTTCTGTAAACGTTCGATCCGGATCGGGAGAAAGAAATTTTGTTCCGTCCAATATGCTCTGCCCGGAAGGAAGCCAGTAATCATAGTTTCCCGTCACGATCCGCCGGGGATCAGCCACAATTCTCCAGGTACCGCTGTCCACGTAGCTGCCCTCCGGCACAAATTCCAGATACACCTCCTGCTTGCGGCTGTAGGGTGTGGGCTGGCCGTAATTCAGATAAATAATCGTCTCTCCCAGGCGAATCTCCTGCGTACCTACCCTCTCATCTATAGCTGCGTATCGCCGCCCGTCCGGGTGCACCAGAAAGAAATCCACCTGATCCTCGTAAGACAGATACATCTGCAGATTAAAGGACGTCTGAAAGCTCTGCACCGCTAGTTCCGTGACCTGCCGCTGTCCCCCCTGCCACTGCCCGGAAGCATGGCGAGCCATAGCACCTTCGTTTCCCATACCGATACAGATGACGTTTCTTCCATACACCGCCGCCTCATCCAGATAGGAGGACAGCAGAGAATCACCGTCATGGGAACCGTAATTATTGCCAAAACTGATATTCACCGCAATAGCCTTTCCCATCTGCACCGCCGTCCAGACAAGAAAATCCACACCGGTCATCAACTCAGAAGTGCGGGGAAAAGAACGCTCATCCGGGGCACCCAGACGCACCACCAGAAGTTCGCTTTTCCAGGCAGCGCCCCGGTAATATCTGTCCGTCTGTCCACCTCCTGCGGCAATACCGGCCACTGCCGTTCCGTGGCCATTGCTGTCAAAATCCCGCCAGTTTTCCGGGGATTCTGTTTCCAGAATCATATTGATTTCTTCCCTTCTATACAACCTTCCTCTGCGAAATCCGGCGGGAGGTTCTCCGACAGCGGTCTGGTCCCATAATGCCGCAATCCGTGTAGTGCCGTCCGGATTTCGAAAATCCGGGTGAAAAATATCAATGCCGGAATCCACGATACCGATCAGCACGCCTTCGCCCGTAAGATTATATGGAGCTGCCTGCACCGCGGTAAAACAGGAGGCCTGCTTGCCCCGGTGTACCGCAAAATTCAGCCGTTTCGGTTTCTCCACATAAATCACCTGGGGCAGCGCAGAAAACTCTTCAATTTCTTCCTGGGGAAGCACCACCACCGCATACCCGCCAAGAAGCACAGTAATCTGTACGGTCTCGCTCTCTGCCGCAAGTATGTCTCCCACATAGCGGATCAGCAGCGTCCATCGTTCATCCACGTCGCTATATCCTACATTCAGATCCATGGTTTCCTGCCGCACACTTTCCGGCAGGGACAGAGCCATCTGCAGCTGATTTTCCAGTTTCTGATTGTCCATAGTAATGCCTTTTGCTGTATCGTTATTATCAGCATATGAAAATAGGACGGCATCTGTACGATACCGTCCTATTTTTTACTCGTTTAGTCCAAAAGGGCTTTCCCAAAGTTACCATACATCAGAGATTCGCTTTATAGTACTGACTATTTTCAGCCTACTCCTCATACACTAAATAATCTTTTTGATTTTAAACACCACAATACACGAGACCACCACCACAACACTTAAAAGAATCACCCCGGGATAGCCACGTTCCAGTTCCGGCATATTCTGAAAGTTCATACCATACCAGCCGGTAATCAGGGTAAGCGGGAAAAAAATCGTTGAGATCACCGTCAAAAACTGCATATTGCTGTTCTGTCTGGCATCTACTTTGGCCTGGTAGGCATCATTTACCTGCCCTGCGTATTCCAGAAGGTGTGATGTTTTGTTCATCAGGCGCTCTGCCCTGTCCGAAATTGTTCCAAAATACTTCAAATGCTTTTTACTGAAATATCTGTTTTCATTTTCCTCCAGGGCTTTTCCCACATCCATGATCTCATCATAATAGCCCCGCAGCACAAGAAGATCCCGGCGAATAGCCATAATATCCGGCTGAAATTTTTCCGTATGTCCGCTGTGGACATTTTCTTCCAGTTCCATCAGCTTTTTCTCGAATTGCACCAGCATTTCCAGATCACGGTTGATAAATTCCGCGATAAAATTAAATAAGAATATCTCTTTTGTCTTATACTGGCTGGTCTTTCTGCGGTTGATCCTGTTTACAATCCTTTTTGAGAAATCATCATCATCCACCAGCACAATTTTATCCCGGGTAATAAAAAACAAAATGCGATACCGGCTTCCCTGCACATCCAGAAGCTTCGGAATGCAAAAGGATCCTGTCAGGCAGCCCTGCTGCGCCTCGATCTTACAGAATCCTATTTTGCCAAGTTCGATATCTCCTTCATAAAGGATATCATTCTCTTCCAGTACTCTGCCCGCATTTCGTGAATCCGTAATAATCGGTTCAAAAGCTGTAATTTTCACCGGCTTTTCATCAGCATGACTGTCTTTTTCCACGAATACATCTTCATTCAACATTTTCTCAGTTCCAGTTTTTTTACTTTCTTACTTTACTGTTTTTCCGCATTGCTGTAAGCCATGGCATAGAACATTTCCTGAGAATTCAGCTTTATCTCATTCAGGCTGCGATCCACATAAGTTCCTTTTGCTGTGAGAGATTTTCCTTTTTCATCGTCATTCATCATGGTCTCAAACATCCAGTCAAGGCGCTCTTTCAGCTTTTCATCAAGAACCGGCGCAGCCACCTCTACCCGACGAACAGTATTTCTGGTCATAAAATCGGCAGATGCAATATAGACTTTTTCACGCTCCTTTGTGCCGAACCGATAGATTCTGGAATGTTCCAGAAAACGTCCAACGATGCTCACAACGGTAATATTCTCCGTATATCCTTTTACCCCTGGAATCAGACAGCAAATTCCCCGGACGATCATTTCGATCTTTACGCCTGCCTGGGAAGCCTCCACCAGCTTATTGATGATCACTTTGTCGGTCAGGGAATTGATTTTTATGCCGACATATCCTTCCTCACCGCTTTTTACATGAGATATTTCCTCATCGATCATATCCAGGACTTTATTCTGCAGACATTTCGGTGCCACCAGTAAATGCTCTGTATGCTCCACAGTCTCCCCCTTAAGCAGTGCCGCAAAGACCTCTGCCGCTTCTTTTCCGATCTCCTGATCTGCGGTGATCAGGGAAAGATCCGTATACATGGCGGAGGTTTTCTCATTATAATTTCCGGTACCGATCTGGGTGATATAGGAAACACCAGCCTCTGTCTTCCGGGAGATCAGGCACAGTTTGGAATGTACCTTGTATCCATTTAATCCATAAATAACCCGGCAGCCGGCCTCTTCCAGTTTTCTGGAGTATTCGATATTACTTTCCTCATCAAATCTGGCCCTAAGTTCCACCAGAACAACCACTTCTTTTCCGTTTTCGGCAGCTTCTACCAGTGCATCGACAATCTGGCTCTTATTGGCCAGACGGTACAAGGTCATTTTGATGGATACGACCGTATCATCCTGTGCCGCCTCATAGAGCAGACTGATAAACGGCTTGATACTTTCAAAAGGATACGATAATAACACATCCTTTTCCATGATCTGGGGAATCAGGCGGCTCTTGTCGTTAAGCTGCGGCGTCATTCTCGGTGTCCGTCTCTGATAGAAAAGTTTCTCCTGGCCGGTCCCTTTCAGATAGCTCTGAATGGCAAACACAAAGGACATATCCAGCGGAACTCTGGACAGAAATACGTGATCTTTCTCCACCTGAATGGCCTTGCATAAAGAACTGATCATTTTTTTGTTCAGTTCCCGGGAAAGCTCCATCCTTACCGGATTCATCCGTTTTCTCTGTTTGATCAGATTTTCCATGGCCTCCCGATAATCCAGGTCCTCGTCGTATATGGTCTCCGTATCAATATCCGCATTTCTTGTCACACGAAGCAGTGATTTTTCCTTAACTATGTAATTTTTAAACATTTTCGGAAGGAAATGAAGGATCAGTTCTTCCGAAAGCATGAATGTTCCCTTTCTGGTAGG
>JAEDOO010000150.1 GCA_016301965.1 Lachnospiraceae bacterium
CGCCTTCTCGCACAGCAGATTGAAAAGCTGCGTATAACACATGGATATCAAGAAATTAAAACTGTCATCTGTATCAGACATAATCAGGAACAGAGCTGTTTTTCTGTCTCCCAGAGTATCCAGCTCCAGTTCATCATAAGCTGTCACTTCCCGCAGCTCCTCAATGTCAAACACTGCCAACCTTGCGCCACAGGAAATCAAAATAGACTTTGCAGTTTTTCCTGCCGCCAGCTTGTATTTTTTATATTGCCGGACAGCAAAATGGTTCGGCTTTTCTGCTTCCAATGCATCAAACATCAGATCAACCGGATTTTTAAACTCCTCATCATCCTCCCGCACCTCCATCGCATTGATGAACTCGATCAGCGTAGAGAAATTCTGTTCTTCTACAGGCGCCTCATAATGGATATATCCGATCAAGGCACAGTAGAGAAGTGTTTCTGCCTTCGTCCAGAACTCATCCCCGCCCTTCTGTTCCCCTTTTGTATTGGCGATCAGAGTTGTGACAAGTTTCAATATATCCTTCTCTGAATGAATATAAGCAAAGGGATTGTAATGCATCGACTTTTTGAAATTAATGGTATTTAGCACCTTTATCCGGTACGGATCATAGATGGTCTTTCCGCTTTTATCCTTCACCGGCTTCCCGTTTTTCCCGATCTTCGGTGTCCCCCTTTGAAGCATCTTTCCGCACTCCACCAGAATCGTACCTTTGGGGTCCGTCACAACATAGGAGGAATGCATCTGCATCAGATTGGGCTTCAACCAGAAGCGGGTCTTACCTGAACCGGAACCGCCGATAATCAGTACATTTTTATTACGTGCTGTTTTTGGGTCTTTCGGACGGCTGTTCATAGTGAGCCGCTCTGTCTGAGTCAGGATAACGTTGTTGGAAAATACCGGATCGATATATGGTGCGATATCTTCTGCAGTTCCCCAGCGGGCAGAACCATATTCCGTGTTGTGTCGATATTTTTTTGCATTTTTACCCTTCACATACACGGCAACCCGCACTGCAGCTCCAAAGCAAATGCCAATCAGGATATCCGGCAGGCGGAAGCTGGGGAGAGGTGATCGGAAGGCTGCGTCAAATGCATTGCTGATATGGAGCATCTTCTCCCAAAAGTCAGCTCCTTCGGCGATCCTCCATACCTCCCCAAGTTTTGTTGCCAAAAACCCCAGAATCACATAGGGAGCATTGAGCAGGATAAGCCTTTTGGTCTTCTGGCTTATCATCGCTCCCGCTCCTTTCGCCTTGTCCGATCCGGAACCGCATGCTTCACCATCTCTTTAAACTTCGACAGCTTCTGAAGCACAGACGCCCGGGATGCTTTCCTGATTTTCTTTGATGAATATTCCGAAAAAGCTGCAGTCAACGCATCTGCATCACGGGCCTTAAAAAAAATCAGGAATTTCGGCGGTGATGCGCTGCGGTCCTTCTTTACCGCATAATCCACTCCATACTTCCGGGCAATTCGGTCAAAATCCCGGATAGACGAATCGGTGACTTCTATGTTGGAAACACCCTGATCCTGTCCGATCAGTTCTTTTACTGTCTGCTTACCCTTTGGTTTTACCTGGGCATCCCGGCTTTTCTGCATTTTCTTCTCTTTTCGGTGAGCCATATATTTCGTAATTGCAGTCTGTAAAAGCCTGCCCGAAAACTTGGTACCACTGACAACCAGTGTCACTGTCCTGTTTTCCACTTCTTCCTGCATAAGCCATCAACTCCTTTCTGCAGGCAACAAAAAAGACAGCCTTTAGCTGCCATACATATCATGGTTTACCAATGACGAATAATAATTGCTGATTGTGGTCGGGGCATTGAACAGAACCGTAAGGATATATTGCTTGATATTTTTTACCTTTGTCGTGTTTTCCTTCAGGCAGGAAAGCACGAACGAGATGTGTTCCATATCCAGCTTCAAAAGTCGCGCCTTTACTACTTCATGAGGAAAATCACTTCCTGCCACTCGTGTGTACTTTCGCTTGGCACAGACAACTTCAACCATCAGCTCAACAATTTCGTCAATCATCTTCTGTTCATACGGATAATCATTTACAAGGCATTCATAGCCGATGTTCCTGCAGATCAATTCCCGGTAGTCCCTTATTTCATCTACAGAGGAATATCCCTTTCCCTTCTCATCTGGCTGTTTATCCGCCGTTCCCATCTTACCGGAAGGAAATGAATCGGTATTTTCTCTATCCGTATTTCGTTCTTCTTTTCTTAATCCCTTAGTATTTAATTGCGTTGGATTATCCGACAACGGCTTTCCCGTCACCGGATTTTCCGTTATCGGGTTTTCCGACGACGGTTTTTCCGACAGCGGGGTTGCAGGAAGCACCTGTTTTTGAGACTCTGCTTCTCCATTTTCCGTCTCCACCGGATGTTCATAAATAATATACTCATTCCCACTGAATTTTCCCTGTGCATCGGTGGTCTGATAGCGCCGGATATATCCCGCCCGTTCCAGTTCATTTACTGCGGAACGGATTGCATCCTTACTCTCCCGGTTGATACTGGACAGCCCTGTAAGGGTATAATCCCAATCCTCTGGTAAAGACAACATTTGCGATAAAAGCCCTTTCGCTTTTAATGACAGCCTTTTATCCCTTAAATGAAAATTACTCATAACGGTGTAATCCCGCGTCCTTTCCACACGAAATACAGCCATCGACTTCACTCCTTCCTTTAAACAGGCATAAAAAAATCCGCAGTATCAAATCAACTGCGGTTACTTAATCAGATATCATAAAGACCGGATATCCGTATTTATCAAAATACAGGATGGCATAGTTTTCTTCCGTTGGATCCAGAGACTTCTCCAGTCCTCCTATGATTTCCGAACGTCTGTCAGTATCCATCTCGCATACAGCCTGGAACCTCTCATATACAGCTTCCCGTATATCCTTCTGGAAATGTACATCAAGTCCCTTTCGATTTTTACGTTTCATAATATGGTGCCTCCCATTCATACTGCTCACAACACATATCCTGAAACAGTTCCTCCATATCTTCCGGACAGATATCAAATCCAGCATCATCCTCCATCGTTCCTTTATAAGTCCGAAACTCCGTAGAATATGCCATATCCTCATCAGCGACCCCTACAGAAAAGCACATGATTACTGCCAGCGTCATATCCTCCAATATCCACAATTCTTTTTCATAACTGGTGACTACAATATCACTTCCGCCGCGCTCTAACTCCCGGAAGATCAGCACACCCCGCTGCGGTACCAGTTCTTTTCCGAAATAATCAAATGATTTTTCTCGGTCCCCTTTTGCCTTATACGTGTAGATCGTTTCAATCCGGTTCCGAAGATACTGGGTAACATTTTCATAATCAATTTCTCTCACAATACCATCCACATCTACGTCTTCATCATAATCAAACAATAAATGTGCCATTCTCTTTACTGTTTCCTCCACTGCTTTTTCCGTAAACATATCAGTGTCGCCTCCTTTTCTTTTTCACGACAATATGCCCTTCAATCACATGGGCATCTTTTTTTATTCTGATTTCTCCTTGTTTCTGGCTTTCCATAGCCATTTTATATTCCGCTTCATTCAGGAACAGCCGCACCTCATCCCCTGGCAGGCCATAGGCATTTCCTCTTTTGCTCACAATAAACTCAATCATATGGCAAGTACCATCCATAAAGCGCTTGGTCGCCAGTATGTTATGTCCTTTCAGCTCCCTTGCAGAAATATCCTGCATTTATTCAATCCCCTTTCACCTGTCATGCTGTTGTTCACGCTTCCGCTGCCACTGCTCCAACAATTTGATGATCGTTTCCTCCATCTTCTTGGGCGTGTAGCTTCGGGGAAAGTATTTCCGCAGGGTATCTGAGCTAAAAGTCACTTTGTCCAAAGAGCTTTTCTTCTCTTCCGACATAATGTCCAGTATCACATCCTCAGAAATTTTCCCGTCCTGGCTGAATTTTTTCATCCGTTGCGCCTGGGATAGAGAAGGTGTGGACTGCTCGGAGTCTATCGTCTCTGCCAGCCACTCCTGTTCTTCCGGTTTCAGAAAAGAAATCTCGTAAGCCGGGTTAAAGGCTATTTTCTTTTCATCGACCATATCTAAGAGGGGCGGGATTAGTTCTGTGAGTCGAATGTAACGCTGCACTTGATTTCGACTGGACCCAGCTTGTTGTGCAAGCAGTTCATCTGCTCGTAACTTCGTCCCAAGTTGGGACGAAGTTAAATCTAACCGTTCCCCCTGATGTTTCATAGCGTCAAGTTTCATTTTGTAAGCAAATGCCCGCTCACTGGGCAATAATTCCTCGCGCTGCAAATTG
>JAEDOO010000019.1 GCA_016301965.1 Lachnospiraceae bacterium
GCTGGCGCCGGATCCTGCTGGCGGTGTATGTCTGGTTTCAAACAATCAAGGTGCGCCCTTAGCTTCGGTGAAATCCACGCCTTACGGAGACTTGCACGCGAGCTCGCTTATGCGAGCGTGCTAGTCGCAGTTAGGCGTTAGTTCACCGAAGCGTTGCACCTGTTTGAAACCAGACATACACCGCCAGCAGGATCCGTCGCCAGCCCGTCAATCTTCCACACACAAAACTCCGGAACCCACCCAAAGCAGATCCCGGAGTCAACCAGCCAACTATATTTATTTATCTCGCCAAATAATACGTCCTTTAGTCAGATCATAGGGGCTAAGTTCCAAAGTCACCTTATCACCCGGCAGAATACGGATAAAATTCATCCGCAGCTTTCCGCTGATATGAGCCAGCACCACATGCTTATTCTCCAACTCAACCTTAAACATGGCATTCGGCAGCTTCTCCAGTACTGTACCTTCAACCTCAATCACATCTGTTTTAGACATAAAAACCTCCAAATTATTTAAGTGTAAGTGTCAATATTTCCGGTTCACCATCTGTGATCAGAACCGTGTTTTCATAATGAGCGGCCAGGGACTCATCCTCAGTCACCACTGTCCAGTCATCATCCAGCCAGCAAACCTCCGGACGTCCCATGGTGATCATGGGCTCGATAGCCAGCGTCATTCCCGGCTGTAAGCGAATACCTTTACTTCTCTGTGGGAAGTTCGGAATCTGCGGATCCTCATGCAGGCTGGTGCCAATGCCATGACCTACAAGATCACGAACCACACCATAACCAAAACTCTGAGCATAGTTTCCTATGGCATTGGAAATATCATGCAAATGATTTCCCGCCTTTGCAAACTTAATACCTTCAAAGAAACTCTGCTTCGTAACATCCATCAGCTTCTGGGCCTCCGGGCTCACCTGCCCGACACCATAGGTTCTGGCTGCGTCAGAATGATACCCTTTGTAGATCAGGCCGGCATCCAGACTGACAATATCGCCCTCCTGCAAGATCCGATGTTTGTTCGGAATACCATGCACCACTTCATCATTGACAGATACACAAATGGATGCGGGATATCCATTATAATTTTTGAAATTGGGGATACCGCCAAGGCTGCGAATACGCTTTTCTCCGTAACGGTCGATATCCAGAGTTGAGATTCCCGGTTTAATAATATCTGCCAGTTCGTTATGCACGATCTCCAGCAGTCGACAGGATTCTCTCATCAGCTCAATTTCTCTGGCAGATTTAATTGTAACTGACATTATTATTCACCTAACAGGTCCACGATGGCGGCAAATACATCATCCATGTCTTTTGTGCCGTCAACTTCCGCAAGCTTACCTGCTTTTGTA
Organism: Lachnospiraceae bacterium; assembly: GCA_016301965.1. GTDB lineage: Bacteria > Bacillota > Clostridia > Lachnospirales > Lachnospiraceae > UBA11957. The sequence continues at coordinate 1,358 of JAEDOO010000019.1, forward strand.
TAATAATCGATGAGCGGCTGTGTCTGCTCATGGTATACATCCAGACGTTTCTGTACAGTCTCCGGTTTATCATCATCGCGAAGAACCAGCTCAGCTCCACAGGTATCGCAGACACCTTCCTGTTTCGGCGGATTGAATTCCACATGATATGTGGCACCACAGCCCAGGCAAGCGCGGCGTCCACCCATACGATTTAAGATATTTGCGTCCGGAACTTCCACATTAATGGCATAGTCAATGCCTGTGCCCAGCTTTTCCAATGCAGCCGTAAGAGCTTCTGCCTGCGGAATCGTACGCGGAAATCCATCCAGCACATATCCTTTCTCACAGTCACTCTGCTGAATACGGTCTACAACAAGATCACAAACCAGTTCATCCGGAACAAGCAGTCCCTGATCCATATAAGTCTGTGCCTTTTTGCCAAGTTCAGTACCGTTCTTGATATTTGCACGGAAAATATCTCCTGTGGAAATATGCGGAATACCGTATTTGGCGGCGATTCTTTTGGCCTGTGTACCTTTACCGGCACCAGGTGCACCCAGCATGATAAGCTTCATAGTACCTCTCCTTTACATATTATATTTTTTCAGACTCACGTCTGACAATTACATATGCACGTTAAGGTTGTGATGGAAACCACCACAACCTTACTTTTAATCGTTCAAAAATCCTCTGTAATTTCTAACGAGCATCATAGACTCAAGCTGATTCATAGTTTCCAGCACAACGCTGACAACGATGATCAAGGATGTTCCGCCGAAGGACACATCCGCACCGAAGACACCGTTAAAGAAGAATGGAATAACAGCGATGATCGTCAGACCCACAGCACCAATAAAAATGATGTAGTTCAGTACATTCTGCAGGTAATCTACAGTAGGCTTGCCCGGACGGATACCCGGAATAAAGCCACCCTGCTTCTTCATATTATCCGCAACTTCCAACGGATTGAAAGTAATGGAGGTATAGAAGTAAGCAAAAAAGATCAGCAATACAATGTAGATCACCAGACCAATGGAATATACCGGATTCGTCAGACTGAACCAGTTGTTGGAATTCAGTGTGTTCAGGATCTGCGCACCGATACCGGTTCCCTGGTAACCGGCAAAGCTGGCGATAATATTCGGCAGTGACATTAAGGTCGAAGCGAAAATTACCGGCATAACACCTGCTGTATTGACTTTCAGCGGAATGTTCGTAGACTGACCGCCGAACATCTTTCTGCCCTGCATCTTTTTGGAGTACTGTACCGGAATTCTTCTGATAGCATCGTTAAGAATAACGACCAGAACAACCATTCCAATAATAATGGCAGCAATGATCAGCATAGCCAGTGCTCCTCTGGCAATGGTTTTACCCTTAACAAAAGTCTCAAACAGGCTGACAAGGTCTGAAGGAATACGGGATACAATGTTAATGATCAGGACGATCGAAATACCATTCCCGATACCCTTCTCGTTGATCTGCTCACCAACCCACATCAGGAACGCGGAACCAGCTGTAAGAGAAGCAATAACCACGATCACGCTTATAGCATTCATGTCAGTGATCAGACCCTGTCTGCCAAAACCAATCGTCATAGCCACACCCTCTAACAGAGCCAGTGCAACTGTGACATAACGGGTAAGAGCAACCAGTTTCTTACGACCATCTTCACCATCTTTCTGCATTTCTTCCAGTGCCGGAATAGCAATAGTAAGAAGCTGGATAATGATGGAAGATGTAATATAGGGTGTAATATTAAGCGCAAAAATCGAGAAAGAGGAGAAGGATCCTCCGGTGAATGCATCCAGGAAGTTGAATGCATCACCGGTCTGACTCTCAAACCACTCTTTGAAGAAATCACTGTTTACACCCGGAACCGGCAGCTGCGTACCGATACGTACGACTACCAGCATCAGCAGAACATAGAAAAGTCTGCGTCTGATTTCTTTAACTCGAAATGCGTTTCTGAGTGTCTCGAACATTAGATCACCTCAACAGTACCGCCTACAGCTTCAATTTTCTCTTTGGCAGATGCGCTGAACGCATTTGCCTTAACATTCAGTTTCTTAGTCAGCTCGCCGCCGCCAAGAATCTTAACGCCGTCTTTCACAGCGGAAATTGCACCGCTCTCCAGGAGCAGCTCTACAGTAACATCTGTATTATCTTCAAATCTGTTCAGAACATCTACATTGATGCTGATGATTTCTTTTGTATTTCTGTTTGTGAAACCTCTCTTCGGCAGACGTCTGTATAAAGGCATCTGTCCACCTTCGAAACCAGGTCTCGGAGCGCCGGAACGAGCCTTCTGACCCTTATGTCCCTTGCCTGCTGTCTTTCCGTTTCCTGAACCGTGTCCACGGCCTCTGCGGAAAGCATCACTCTGTCTGGAACCCTCTGCCGGGCTTAAATTTGATAAATCCATGTTGGCACCTCCTTGCAATCTAGACTTAAGCTTCCTCTACTTTAAGCATGTAGGAAACCTGCTGAATCATACCTCTTGTAGCTGCATTATTCGGCAGCTCAACAGTTTTATTCACTTTCTTCAGTCCCAGAGCCTCTACGGTTCTTTTATGTTTCGGAACTGCACCGATCGGTGATTTTACTAATGTAACTTTCAATGTATCTGCCATTTCTGATATCCTCCTATGCGTAGATCTCATCAACAGATTTGCCACGAAGCTTAGCTACAGCTTCCGGAGTCTTTAACTGAGAAAGTCCGTTGATTGTAGCCAGAACTACGTTCTGTTTGTTGTTGGAACCAAGAGATTTGGTACGGATGTTCTTGATACCAGCCAGCTCAACTACGGCACGAGCCGGACCACCGGCGATGATACCAGTACCTTCCGGAGCCTTCTTCAGAAGTACTTCGGAGCTTCCGTATACACCGATGATATCGTGGGTGATACTGTTATTCTCATCTCTGGCAACCTCTACCAGTTTCTTCATAGCATCTTCTTTTCCTTTGCGGATAGCTTCCGGAATTTCTGTTGCTTTACCAAGGCCAGCACCTACATGACCATTGTTGTCGCCTACAACAACCAGGGCAGTGAAGCGCATGGTACGTCCACCTTTAACGGTTTTAGAAACACGTTTGATGGCAACTAATTTGTCCTCCAGCTCGAACTGAGCGGGATCAATGATTGTTCTCTTCATGTGTTCTTCTCCTCCCTTTAGAATGTCAGTCCGGCTTCTCTGGCTGCATCTGCCAGTGCCTTAACTTTACCCTGATATATAAATCCGCCTCTGTCGAAAACAACGGAAGTAATACCTGCTTCTACAGCTTTCTTACCAATTACGGTTCCCAGATATGCTGCAGCTGCTACATCGTTGGTATGCTCTAACTCAGCTTTAACTTCCTTCTGATTTGTGGAAGCGGAAACCAGAGTGTTGCCAACGGTATCATCAATAATCTGAGCATACATATGGTTATTGCTTCTGAAAACAGCCAGACGCGGTCTCTCAGCAGTACCAACGATATGATTACGTAATCTTCTATGCTTTTTCTGACGAACTTCTGCTCTTGAAACTTTGCTAATCATATTCATACCCTCCTTAATTATTTCTTACCAGTCTTACCAACTTTACGTCTGATAACTTCATCAACATACTTAATACCTTTACCTTTGTACGGCTCCGGTCTTCTCTTGTCTCTGATCTCAGCTGCAAACTGGCCAACTTTTTCTTTGTTGATACCCTTAACGGTAATCTTGTTTCCGTCAACGGCTGTCTCGATTCCTTCCGGATCGATCATCTCAACTACGTGAGAATAACCCAGGTTCAGAACCAGCTTGTTGCCCTGCTTAGCGGCTCTGTAACCAACACCGTTTACTTCCAGTTCTTTTGTGAAGCCCTGGGAAACACCTGTTACCATGTTGTTGATCAGGGTTCTGGTAAGACCATGAAGGGATTTCATCTTCTTCAGATCGTTCGGTCTTGTGACAACGACGGTGTCGTTCTCTACTTTAATATCCATCTCCGGTGCAAGTACTCTCTCGAGTGTGCCCTTCGGTCCTTTAACGGTAATTTTGTTACCGTCTGCTACTGTTACGGTTACACCAGCCGGGATAACGACCGGCTGTCTGCCAATACGTGACATATTGTTTTCCTCCTTACTTAGATTTTCGGAAAGGCTCTTTGGTGGCCTTTCTGTTTTCAGTAGTTACTACTTTGTGAAATATATAGGAAGTTCCTGCTCACCTGCGTTCGCAGGAACGGCCTTCTCACTAAACTCGAGCGGCGCGCTTTGCGCTTGCTCTCGTTAAGTGTTCAGTGCCTACCAAACGAATGCAAGAACTTCGCCGCCGACCTGCAGCTTGCGAGCCTGCTTGTCAGTGATAATGCCCTGGTTTGTGGAAAGGATAGCGATACCCAGTCCGCCCAGAACCTTCGGCAGTTCTTCTTTACCTACGTAGATACGCAGACCCGGTTTGGAGATTCTCTTCAGTCCGGTGATGATCTTTTCGTTCTTATCTGCACCATATTTCAGAGTCAGACGCATTGTCTTGAAGCTGCCTTCCTCGATCAGTTCATACTTCTCAATATATCCCTCATCAACCAGGATATTTGCGATAGCAATTTTTGTTTTGGATGCCGGAACATCTACGGTGTCATGTTTTGCAGTATTTGCGTTACGGATTCTGGTCAGCATATCTGCAATCGGATCGCTCATTGTCATGATAGTTTCCTCCTTTTTCATTTAGACTTTTCATGTCTTGACTCACCTCTGTGGGTGAGTATGGTTAATTGTATATGCAAAAAGTATGTGGGCTCGCTCTCCAGAGGAGAGCATCGCCGCTTTTATACTTTTGGCTTTATTTTACCAGCTTGCTTTCTTCACACCCGGGATCTGACCTTTGTAAGCCAGTTCACGGAAGCATACTCTGCAGATACCGTATTTTCTCAGTACGGAATGAGGACGGCCGCAGATTTTGCAGCGGCTGTATTCTCTTGTGGAGAATTTCTGTTTGCGCTGCTGTTTGATTTTCATTGAAGTCTTAGCCATGTTTTCTCTCCTCCATTATTTGGCAAACGGCATATTGAACAGTCTCAATAATTCGCGTGCCTCTTCGTCAGTCTTTGCTGTTGTAACAAAGATAACATCCATACCTCTTACTTTATCTACCTTATCGTACTCGATCTCCGGGAAGATAAGCTGCTCTTTGATACCCAGAGCATAGTTTCCTCTGCCGTCGAAAGCATTCGGATTAACACCGCGGAAGTCACGTACACGGGGAAGAGCCAGATTGATCAGACGATCAGCGAACTCGTACATCTTCTCTCCTCTTAAAGTAACTTTGCAGCCGATCGGCATATTCTCTCTGATTTTGAAGTTAGCAACAGACTTCTTAGCTCTGGTAACAACAGCCTTCTGGCCTGTGATGGTTTCCATATCACTTACAGCGGCATCCAGAAGCTTAGCATTCTCTTTTGCTTCGCCAACACCCATGTTTACAACAATCTTAGCGAGTTTCGGCACTTCCATGATATTTTTGTAACCGAACTTTTTGATCATTGCGTCAACGATCTCATTCTGGTATGTTTCTTTTAATCTACTCACGATCTTAGCCTCCTCTCTTATTAGTCGATAACCTCTCCGGTCTTCTTAGCAACACGGACTTTTTTACCATCTTCTACTTTGTAGCCGATGCGGGTTGCTTTTCCATTCTGTACGTACATAACGTTGGAAGCATCGATCGGAGCTTCTTTGTTGATGATGCCACCCTGCTGATTGGAAGCAGACGGTTTGGCATGCTTAGTAACCATATTTACGCCTTCAACGACAACACGGCCGGTTTTCTTATCTACGGAAAGAACCTTGCCCTCTTTGTCTTTATCTTTTCCGGCGATTACTTTAACGGTATCACCTGTTTTGATCTTCATCTAGCTGATCCTCCTTATAATACTTCCGGAGCCAGAGAAACGATCTTCATGAACTGTTTCTCACGCAGCTCTCTTGCTACTGGTCCAAAAATACGAGTTCCTCTCGGTGTCTTATCGTCTTTGATGATAACAGCTGCATTCTCATCGAAACGGATGTAGGAACCATCTTTACGACGAGCACCCTTAACGGTACGAACGACAACAGCCTTCACAACATCACCTTTTTTAACAACACCGCCGGGTGTTGCATCTTTAACGGATGCAACGATTACATCGCCGATGTTCGCATATCTTCTTGTAGAACCGCCCATAACACGGATGCACAGGATCTCCTTAGCACCTGTATTATCAGCAACTTTTAATCTACTTTCCTGCTGAATCATGCCGGTATTCCTCCTTGTTGAATCCTAAACAAATTATTTAACCTTCTCAACGATCTCAACCAGTCTCCATCTTTTGTCCTTGGACAGCGGTCTGGTTTCCATAACTTTTACGGTATCACCGATGTTACATTCGTTGTTCTCATCATGAGCTTTTAACTTATATGTTCTCTTTACGATTTTCTTGTAAAGAGGATGTTTTACATGGTCCTCGATGGCAACAACAATTGTCTTATCCATCTTGTTGCTGACAACTTTACCAACACGTGTTTTTCTCAGATTTCTTTCCACGATCATGGACTCCTTTCGAACTTATAGACAATTCGATCATTCAGCTGCGTTAGCCTTCTCAGCGATTACAGTCTGAATTCTCGCAATATTCTTACGCACTTCTTTGATGCGACTTGTGTTATCCAGCTGGTTAGTAGCATTCTGGAATTTCAGGTTAAAAAGTTCCTTTTTTGCAGCTACTAATTCATCCTGCAGCTCTGCAGCTGTTTTAGCCTTTAATTCTTCAACATAATTCTTAGTTTTCACTGTTATCACCGCCTTCTAAGTCTGCACGGGAAGCGATTTTGCACTTGCAGGGCAGTTTATGCATAGCAAGACGAAGCGCTTCTTTGGCTGTTTCTTCGGGAACACCTGCGATTTCGAACATTACGCGGCCCGGTTTAACTACTGCTACCCAGTACTCGAGGGAACCTTTACCAGAACCCATACGTGTCTCAGCCGGTTTAGCTGTTACCGGTTTATCCGGGAAAATCTTGATCCAAACTTTACCACCACGTTTGATGTAACGAGTCATGGCTACACGGGCAGCCTCAATCTGATTGGAACGGATCCAGCAGGGCTCTAATGCTACCAGACCGTACTCACCATAGTTAATTTTGTTTCCGCGGAGCGCTTTTCCTCTCATGGTGCCGCGGAACTGTTTACGACGTTTAACTCTTTTCGGCATTAACATAATTATCTATCGCTCCCTTCCTTTTTTGCTTTGGTTGGAAGTACCTCACCATTGTAGATCCAAGTCTTAACACCAACTTTACCATACTGTGTATCAGCCTCAGCAAAACCATAGTCGATATCTGCTCTCAGTGTCTGCAGCGGAATAGTTCCTTCGCTGTAGAACTCTGTACGGGCCATATCAGCACCACCGAGACGACCAGAAACGGAAGTCTTGATACCTTTAGCGCCGGCTTTCATAGTTCTGGACATGCAGGACTTCATAGCACGACGGAAAGAAATACGGTTTTCCAGCTGCAGAGCAATATTCTCAGCTACCAGCTGAGCATCTTTATCCGGTCTCTTAACCTCTTTGATGTCAACAACCAGCTTCTTATCTGTCAGCTTCTGCATTTCTTTTTTAACTTTCTCAATCTCAGCACCGCCTTTACCGATAACAACGCCCGGCTTAGCAGTGTAAATGATAACTTTTACGCGATCGGATGCTCTCTCGATCTCGATTCTGGACACACCAGCACTGTATAATTTCTTTTTCAGGAACTTTCTGATGTTGTAGTCTTCTACCAGGTAATCAGAGAAGTTGCCTTCTGCATACCATTTGGAATCCCAGTCTTTAATAACACCGACTCTGAGTCCATGCGGATTTACTTTCTGTCCCATGACTTTCCTCCTTATCTTTCATCCAATACGATAGAGATATGACTTGTTCTCTTCTCAATTCTGTAAGCACGGCCCTGTGCTCTGGGGTGAATTCTCTTCATTGTCGGAGCCTTGTTAGCGTAGCACTCTGCAATGTAAAGATTCTCAGCGCTCATACCGTTGTTGTTCTCTGCATTTGCAATAGCAGATTCCAGCAGCTTCTTGATGAGACTGGAGGCATATCTCGGATTGTATGTCAGAATACCAAGGGCGGTCTGAACATCTTTACCTCTGATTGCGTCTAATACATAACATGCTTTCTGAACGGAAACTCTTGCGTAAGACAGCTTAGCAGACGGTCTCTTATCTTTCTCAGCATTTCTCGCTCTTTTAATTTGGGATCTATGTCCTTTTGCCATGATAAATCCTCCTTTCATATTTCGGCTTACCAGCCAGCGTTTATCATAAGCACCCTTCGCCCGTCTCCAGGGTCCGGGTCATCCGCAGACGCCCGAAGGCGTCAGCGGGAAAAACCAAAATCTTATCTGCGGACACCGCTCTTCTTTTCGTCTTTACCGTGTCCTCTGTAGGTTCTGGTAGCAACGAACTCGCCGAGTTTGTGACCAACCATATCCTCTGTTACATATACCGGCACATGTCTTCTTCCATCATGTACAGCAAATGTATGTCCAACGAAGCTCGGGAAAATTGTTGAGCGACGGGACCATGTCTTAATTACACTTTTTGTACCAGCCGCATTCATGGCGTCTACTTTCTTCAGCAGGCTCTCATCAGCGAAAGGTCCTTTTTTCAATGAACGTGACATACTCTTACCTCCTTATTTGCTCAGTGCTCTTCCATCTCTTCTTCTGATGATGTACTTGTTGGACTGTTTGTGTTTATTTCTGGTCTTCAGACCCATTGCAGGTTTACCCCACGGTGTGCACGGACCCGGACGACCGATCGGAGCACGTCCTTCACCACCACCATGCGGATGGTCATTCGGGTTCATTACAGAACCACGAACTGTCGGGCGGATACCCATGTGACGTTTACGACCGGCTTTACCTACATTGATCAGGTTGTGGTCACCGTTACCTACAACACCAACAGTTGCACGGCATTCCAGGGGAACCATTCTCATCTCGCCGGAGGGCAGACGCAGTGTAGCATATTTGCCTTCCTTAGCCATCAGCTGTGCAGCGTTTCCGGCAGCGCGAACCATCTGGCCGCCCTTTCCGGGATGCATCTCGATGTTGTGGATCATGGTACCTACCGGAATCTCGGACATCGGCAGACAGTTGCCAGGTCTGATCTCAGCGCCAGTGCCTGTCATAACTTTCATGCCAACTTTCAGTCCTTCCGGAGCAAGGATGTATGCTTTCTCACCGTCTGCATAGCAGATCAGTGCGATATTAGCTGTTCTGTTCGGATCGTACTCAATTGTCTTTACAATAGCCGGGATACCGTCTTTTGCATTTCTCTTGAAATCGATCAGTCTGTATTTTCTTCTGTTTCCGCCACCGTGATGTCTAACGGTGATCTTACCCTGATTGTTACGTCCAGAAGTTTTCTTCAGAGAAGTTACCAGAGATTTCTCCGGTTTGCTGGTTGTGATCTCAGCGAAATCAGAACCGCTCATGTTTCTTCTGGAAGGTGTATATGGGTTATATGTCTTAATTCCCATGTCAATCTCCTTTCATTTACGTTGCCGTAATTGCCGGATCAGATATTTGGATTTTTTTCCTGATCCTTACTGATTAAAGACCTTCGAAGATCTCGATATCCTTGCTCTCCTCTGTCAGGAAAACAATGGCTTTTTTGGTCTTTGCTGTCTTTCCTACTACCATGCCGCGGCGTCTTTTCTTGCCGTCACAGTTTAAGGTGTTAACGCGTTTTACTTTTGTTCCTTCGAACATTTTCTCAACAGCCTCTTTAATCATCGGCTTTGTTGCTTCCGGATGTACCAGGAATGTGTATTTCTTCTCAGCCATCTGGTTCATGCTCTTCTCGGTGATGACCGGTTTCAGGATAACGTCATAATATTTCAGATCTGCCATTATGCGAACACCTCCTCGATAGATGCTACAGCGTCTTTTGTAACAACCAGAGTCTTGTGATTCAGAACATCATATACGTTGATGTTGGCTGCTACGCTTGTCTCAACGCCCGGAACGTTTCTTGCGGACAGAACTACGTTGTTATCCTGTGCTGCAGTTACAACCAGAGCGTTTTCAACTTTCAGGTTGCTCATTACTTTTACAAAATCTTTTGTTTTTACTGCATCCAGTTTCAGCTCATCAAGAACAACGATCTTGTTCTCCTGAACTCTGGATGTCAGAACAGATTTCAGAGCTGCTCTTTTCTCTTTCTTGTTCATCTTGAAAGAGTAATCTCTCGGAACCGGAGCGAATACTACGCCGCCGCCTGTCCACTGCGGAGCTCTTGTTGAACCCTGTCTTGCATGACCGGTTCCTTTCTGTCTCCAGGGCTTTCTTCCGCCTCCGCTGACTTCAGAGCGGGTTTTTGCTTTCTGAGTACCCTGACGATTATTTGCAAGCTGGAGAACAACTGCCTGATGTACCAGATTTTCGTTGATTTCAACTCCGAAAACGGCATCGTTCAGTTCGATTGTTCCAACTTCATTGCCTTCCATATTAAATACAGATACGTTTGCCATCTGTGTGTCCTCCTTTCCTGTAAAGCTTACTTACCGGACTTAACGGTTTCTTTGATAGTTACCATTGCTTTCTTCGGTCCCGGTACAGCGCCCTTAACCAGAAGCAGATTGTTTTCAGCATCTACTCTTACGATTTCCAGATTCTGAACAGTTACTTTCTTGTTGCCCATCTGACCCGGCATCTTTTTGCCTTTGAATACGCGGCTCGGATCGGAAGAAGAACCATTGGAACCTGCATGACGATGGAATTTGGAACCATGAGCCATCGGTCCTCTGCTCTGACCATGTCTCTTGATAGCGCCCTGGAATCCTTTACCTTTGGAAATGGCGGTTACATCAATCTTGTCACCAGCGACAAAGATGTCAGCTTTGATTTCCTGGCCTAATGCATAATTCTCTGCATCTTCCAGTTTGAACTCTCTGATGTATCTCTTGTAGGATACGCCAGCTTTGTCAAAGTGTCCTTTCAGCGGTTTGTTGACCAGTTTTTCTCTCTTGTCAGCGAAACCTACCTGTACTGCGCTATAACCGTCGTTCTCAACAGTTTTAACCTGTGTAACAACAACAGGGCCAGCCTGCAGTACTGTTACGGGAGTAAGTACTCCGTCTTCGTTGAAGATTTGAGTCATTCCGACTTTGGTAGCTAAGATAGCTTTCTTCATTCTTTTTACCTCCTGTTAATCTACAGCGGATCGCTTCTTGGCGATCATCCTAGAACAGTAGATATATGTGGAATGATGAATCATTACTTCTATATCTAAAGCTTCAGGACTGTTACCAAATTTGTTTTACAGAAATATTATTTCTGTTTCATCTTGATATCGATATATACACCTGCCGGCATTTCCAGTCTGCTCAGAGCATCTACAGTCTTCTGTGTCGGTGCAATGATATCGATCAGTCTTTTATGAGTTCTCTGCTCGAACTGTTCGCGGCTGTCTTTATATTTGTGAACAGCACGAAGAATTGTAACTACCTCTTTCTTTGTCGGAAGGGGTACCGGTCCGCTCACCACAGATCCGTTCTTCTTTACAGTTTCGATGATTTTAGCTGCAGATGCATCAACCAGCTGATGATCATAAGCTTTCAGTGTGATTCTCATTACTTGACTTGCCATAAAAAAAGTCGCCTCCTTTTCGCTTTTTCGAGCGACAAGCGGTGACTGTACACTTTCCCGTGTGTGTCCCGCAGGGCCGCACACGTTGTTTCCATACTCTCAATGGACGTTGTAAGTTTTGTACAGTGACTTGTCGTCAGTTATCTTGAACTTGACATTCGCTCCACGGAAAACCTGTCTTTCGACAGCAACCTCACGCTTCACAGCTATCATGTCACAACGTTTGCATTATACAAGAAACCCCTCGCCTTGGCAAGGGGTTTCTGAATATTTTTGTACTTTTTTCTGTACAATCACAGCATCTTATTTCTTCCTATATTATAGTGTAGAAGAATAATCCAGAAGCGTCAGACCCAGATCTTTATCTTCAATAATATCCGGTTCATCTCCCGCCAGAATTGCTTTTCGGATCAGCTCATCTGCACTGTAGCAGGGCATCACGATCTCCTGAGAATCTTCCTGCATCTCTTCCAGAGAGGCTGCAGCCGCTTCCGCATCGCCGGAGAGCTCTGCCTGTCCGTCTGTATCATCTTTTGTCGCTCTGGATAATTCCTGTGTCAGCGCCAGCTCCAGATCAATAACCGGCTCGCCTGCACTTTCTATCTGCGGTGCAGGACTCTGCTCCTCTGCCATGGCACTGGCCACAGAAGATGCGATCTCTACACGGGCTGCTTCAAAAAGATCCGCTGTATTCTGTACCGGTTCCTCTTCCGGTTCCATCTCGATCGCTCTAGTGGTCGACTCTTCGCTGAGATGTTTAGCTTCTTTCTTCGCGGCCTTTCTGGCTCTCTTAGCCGCCTTCTTTTCTTCTTTCTTTTTCAGATATTCTTCGTACTCTTCGTCTTCGTCCTCATCCTGCGCAGCTCTGTCCGCTTTCTTTTTGGCTTTCTTTTCTTTTTTCAGCCGTTTCTTTTCTTCGCGAGCCTGCTCAAGCTCTTCCGCGTCGCCGTCTTCGTCATCCTCTTCCTCTTCTTTCAGCTTGTCTTTTCTCCAGATCTCAGAAAGGATAAACAAAAGCAACAGCAAGACTGCCACCAGACCAATGATCACCCAGCCTTTAACTGAACCGGCAGCCACAGCCAGATATCCCAGCACCGGTACAGTAACATAAGCCACGCACAGAGAAGATACATTTTTTTCCACCGTCTGCGCAGCATCATTTCTGGCATCCTTTAATACAACGGTCCCATTCTCGGCATCCACTGCATTTACACGATACAGATATTTGGAGCCATCTGCCTCTTCCACAAACACGTTGTCCCCAAATTCAACATCCTGTAAACTCTTGGTCTGACCATATACTACCGTTCCCACAGAGAGATTTGTCTCTACTCTGTCATTTTCAATAATGTTCATCTCCACGCCCACCAGCGACGGAACCAGCAATGCGGCCGCCGACAAAAGGGCACAGACCAGAACGAGATTTACGATTACCTTCAAAAACTTTGACATTTTCGCACTCCTTATTGCTATACTACTCCCCACAGCAAAACACACTTTGTATCCAACTGAATCATATTCTTACGGCCTCATCAGAAAGTGGTTCGGCCTATTCTGAACAGTTACTATTTTTTCATTATAACACATTACCGACTCATTGCAAGATTTTTAAAAAGCACGTCTGCAGCAGCAAGATTGACAGTTGCCTAATGCAGGCATCTCTATTATAATAGGAAAAGATTCTTTTTGGAGAGATTACTATGAATCACGAAATAAAATTGATCGAGGATCTGTCTTTGAATGCCTGGCCATCTCACCAGATGCAGATTTATGACAGCTGGATCCTCCGTTTTTCTTATTTTTACACCCATCGGACAAACAGCGTAGAACAGCTTGGCCCATCCACGCTTCCTCTTGCCGAAAAAATAGCCTATTGCGAATCTATCTACCGGGATTGGGGAACACCCTGTATATTTAAGATCAATCCCTTTCAGTTGCCGAATTTTGATGAAATACTGTCCAGACGGCATTATGAGATTGAGCACACCACAGATGTTATGACCCTTAAGATTCCCTCACAGATACAGCCCGTTTCCAGTGTCCCCGTTCAACTGGAGGCTGTAATTCGTCCAGAATGGATATTTTCTCTGTTTGATCTGAAAGAGATGACCAACGAAATCCACCGACAGATCGTACCTTCTATGTACCGGGCCATCCCGAAGCGCACGATTGCTGCACATATCGAAGATCAGGGACGCTATGTAGCCACCGGTCTTGGAATTCTCGACCGGGATTACATCGGCATTTATGCCATCCACGTAGATCCTTCTTACCGACGACAGCACTTTGCCCGGGCAATCTGTCAGCATCTTCTTCTTCAAGGACAAAAACAGGGGGCAAAAAAAGCCTATCTTCAGGTTGTCCAGGGGAACACACCTGCACGTACATTATATGAGCATCTTGGATTTCAGCAACTGTATACTTACTGGTTCCGTGTCAGCCCCGATTACATCTGACGGGTATTCCGCAGTTTTTCTGCAATCTCTCCCAGTTTTCTGAGACGATGATTAACACCTGATTTTCCCACAGGCGGTGTCAGAAGTTCACCAAGCTCTTTCAGGGAAACATCCGGATATTCCAGCCGGATCTCTGCCATCTCGCGAAGATTCGGCGGAAGATTTTTAAACTCTCCGCATGCCTCGATCCAATGGATATCCTCGATCTGCCGCACAGCAGCAGATACAGTCTTATTCAGATTGGCAGCTTCACAGTTCACCTGTCTGTTTAGATTATTACGCATTTCTTTTAAAATCCGTACATTTTCCATGGCAAACAAATGCTGTGTAGCTCCAATACTTCCGAGAAAAGACAGAATCTGTTCTCCCTCTTTCAGATACACTACGTCACTTTTCTTTCGTGTAACGATGCGCGCGTCCATATCCAGCTCACGCATTACCTGCTGTAATATCTGCGCACGCTCTTTTTGTTGACAGACAATCTCCAGATGATAAGATTTTTGGGGATCACTGACAGAACCGCTGGTCAAAAAAGCGCCGCGAATATAGGCGCGCTTGCAGCAATCCCGTTCAAGTAATGATTTCTGGGCATATTCTACATTTTCTCTTACAAATCCATCTTCATCCAGCACATGCACAGCATTTAAAATATGTACAGCATCCTCATGTTCATCCACAACCAGATGATAGGTTGCTGTTTTGGTCAGATATTCATTTTTTCTGAGAATTACAGCCGCCTGAATACCAAACAGTTTTTTTACCAGAGAATAATATTTTCTGGCCAGACATACATTTTCCGTACGCACTTCCAGTTCATACTGATCCTCTTCATCAATCATCACCTGACCACAACCCGAAATGATAGCCGCCAGCTCCGCCAGGCGGCAATGCCGGCTGCTGTCTGTGATTTTTGAAAGCTCTTCTTTAATTTCACCGGAAAAAGACATTCTCTATATCCTTTCAGTGCGCTTTTACAATAGCATCCTTTTCGATATCTCTGTGCTCCAGGCGAAGCCCAATGGTCTCCATTTGGTTTAGACGCTGATACAACTGATTGGCCAGAGCAACCGAACGATGTTTGCCTCCGGTACAGCCCACCGCGATCACCAGCTGATGTTTACCTTCATCAATATAATTCGGAATCAAAAACTGCAGAAGATCTGTCAGCTTATCGAGAAACAGCTGTGCCTGCTCATGTTTCATCACATATTCACTGACCGGAGCATCGTTTCCTGTCAAAGGACGAAGTTCCTCAAAATAATAGGGATTTGGAAGGAACCGGACATCAAACACCAGATCCGCATCCTCGGGAATTCCATATTTAAAACCAAAAGAAACCACAGAAACCATAAGACTGTTAAATTTCTGCCCACTGATAAATATCTTCTCCAGCTCGATTTTCAGTTCTCTGGTCAGAAGATGGCTGGTATCCAGCACATAATCTGAACGCAGCTTGATATCCTGAAGCATTTCCCGTTCCATCCGGATTCCCGTCTGAACACGACCGTTTCCTACCAGCGGATGTTTTCTTCGTGTCTCTTTATAGCGTTTGGTCAGCACTTCATCCGATGCATCCAGAAACAGTATCTCACATTTGATATCCAGTGCTTCCAGCTCTCCCAGTGCTTTTTCGATCTGTTCAAAGGATTTGTGACTGCGTACATCCATTCCCAGGGCCACCTGTGAAAATTCTCCAGTCACTTTATTCATCTGCACAAACTCTGCAAATCGTCCCAAAAGCGGTACCGGCAGATTATCCACACAGAAAAATCCCATATCCTCCAGCATTTTCAAAGCTGTCGACTTGCCGGCACCGGACATGCCGGTCACAATAATAAATCTCATACGTATACCTCTATCTGTCAAACCCAAGAAAGCGAATTTCCGGCTCCAGTTTTCGTCCAAATTTATCCATTACTACCTGCTGTACATGTGCAATCACACTGCACACATCCTTTGCCGTAGCACGACCTGCATTAATTACGAAACCACAGTGTTTCTCAGATACCATGGCATCCCCCACACGAAAGCCACGAAGTCCGGCATCCATGATCAGCTTGCCGGCAAAAGCACCCTCGGGACGCTTAAATGTGCTTCCTGCACTGGGAAATTCCAGAGGCTGCTTGCTGACTCTTTTTTCCTTCAGTTCATTCATTTTCTCCTGAATCAGTTTGGGATCGCCTTGTTTTAACTGTATTCTGGCACCCATTACCACATATTGTTTTTCCATCATTATGCTGTGACGATAGCCCAGATCCAGCTGATCCGTTGCCAGATCAATCACATTTCCCTCCGGATCAAGAGCACGAACCCCCACAAGGATCTGACTCATTTCTCCGCCATAGGCTCCCGCATTCATCATGCATGCGCCGCCGAGGCTTCCGGGAATTCCTGCAGCAAATTCCATACCTGTTAACCCATGCTCCAGTGCCGCATGGGCTACCTGCGACAGCATGGCTCCCGACTTTGCCGTGATCTGCGTCTCTTTCACTGTAATTTTCTTCATTCCGGAACCAATGTGCACCACAACACCGTCATAACCCTGATCACTGACCAATAGATTGCTTCCATTACCCAGAATAAAATATGGTGCCCCCTGACTACGGCAAATTCTGATGGCGGCCACCAAATCTTCTTCACTCTCTGGTGTAACAAATACGCTGGCAGGTCCTCCGATACGGAAAGTCGTATGTTTACTCATCCTTTCGTTCACACATACAGAACCCGGTGCCAGCTGTTCTTCCAGCATTTTTTTTATGATTAACTGTTCCATTCAGATCTCCGTTCCTGCAAATCTTTACTATTTACTTTTGCTCATAATCTTTTTTATTATACTATGATTCTTTTGCTAATAGCAATATTTTTCGGGCATGCGCAAGGGAAATTCGCTATATTTTTAGAGAATGCATTTAGACATGACATCTATTGCCATGCTATTTTACTGTGGTGGTTGGATGTTTTTGGGAATTTTCTGATGCAGCATCCAGTTCGATGCCTTTTTATTACTGGAATTGGATCTTTTCCTTGGTTTTCTGGTAAAACATCCAATTCGATGCCTTTTTACTGCTAGAATTGGATCTTTTCCTGGGTTTTCTGGGACAACATCCAATTCCATGCCTCTATACTGTTGGAATTGGATCTTTTCCTTATATTTACTAATATAACCTCCACTTCATTGTAGTGTTTAGTTTAATCTATATGATTTCCAACAAATGCTTTGGCCTTCATGAGCAGACCGAGCCAGAAAAAAAGGACTGTCACACCATATGCGACAATCCTTTTCTCAACAATAATATATGTAACAAATTACAGATGAATAGACTCGCTCCAGTCATCTTCGTCGAAGCTGAAATCTTTATCAGAAAGAGCTTCTGTCATAATACCATTAACCATGGATCTGTACATTTCGGTCAGCGGTTTCTCCTCTTCATCATCCGGCATCGGACTTTCCATGAGGATACGTCCGGCTACTTTTACGGGAGCCCACCAGTTGGTACGGCCAAGCTCTGTCACCGGTACATCTCTTCTTCTCTTGGAAACCAGTGTGGGAGCAATCAGCGGGTGAGCGGTGTACTCCTGCATATCTTTGTGAAAATCCTTGCCTACATAATCGAAGGTCTCCAGAATCATCTCGTTCATTCTGTAGAAGCATTTGTTGCGGATGCCATAAGTCCAGGCAACTCTCTGCTCCTCTACGGACGGATTCAAAAACTGCTGCAGTACAGCTTCTCTCTTCTCCGGCACAATGTAAATCAGTTCTGCTACTTGAATCATAATCAGTTCTCCTTTTCAATTTTTTTTGTAAAACCTTTTCCCAATTATTTTCATTTTAACACAGTGTGCTAGTCCTGTCAATTCGTACAGATATATAATGTTCTTTTCATACTTTTTGTACATTTTATCCTTGCTTTAATTTTCAAATCCATCATTTTTAAAAAAATACACATTGGGTTCTGCAGCATCCCTGTGGTTATTCATCAAATTTATTAACAGCAATGACTTCTGACAGATCCATTCATATTTTCTTATGCCGGTAATAGTATCTAGTTCCATCCGACAATGTATCGTCATTATAAATCTATTACTTCCCTCTCATATTTCGACCTTCTATTTCTCCAATTCCCGTCTTGCATCCTTCCGGTCGATGTGCTATGATGCAAGAGATATAATAATAACGATGACGGAACGAGTAATGCACCAAGGCTCACCCAGAGAGGACGGCCATGGCTGGAAGCTGTCTGTGAAATCTGTGCATGAAAACCACTCCTGAGTTGCGCGCGAACAGGAAGCTTTCCATTAAGCGCTGCCGTATGGCTTACGTTACCGGCCGCAAAGTGAAACAAAAGGTGGAACCGTGCATCTGCACCCTTGGATAGAATTATCCATAGGTGCTTTTTTATTTTTTGCTAATAGGAGAAGAGAAAAATGGTAGATTTCAAAAACGATGAAAGACTGAACACATTGAACCATTCCTGTGCTCACCTGATGGCACAAGCTGTCAAACACCTGTATCCCCAGGCAAAATTCTGGGTAGGACCGGTGGTAACGGAAGGATTTTACTACGATATTGACCTCGGTGATGATGTCATCCGTGATGAAGATATCCCGGCTATCGAAAAAGAAATGAAAAAAATCGCCAAGAGCGGTAAAAAGATCATCCGCCGTGAGATTTCCAAGGCAGAGGCTATGGAGCAGTTCAAAGACGATATGTATAAGCTGGATCTGATCAGCAATCTGGAAGATGGTGAGATCACGGTCTATGATCAGGGTGACTTCACAGATCTTTGCCGTGGACCTCACGTAGACAACGTGAAGCTCTGCCGCAATTTTAAACTGGTAAAACATTCTGGTGTGTACTGGAAAGGCGATGCCAGCAACCATGTCCTGCAGCGTATCTACGGTGTGTGCTTCCCCACTCCCGAGGAGCTGGAAGAGCATCTGAAACTGCTGGAGGAAGCCAAGGAGCGTGACCACAGAAAGATTGGTAAAGATATGCAGCTGTTTATGACCGACGATCTGATTGGACGTGGTCTGCCTATGTTCCTTCCCAAAGGCTATATCGTATGGCAGGAGCTGGAAAATTATATTAAAGCCAAAGAGCGCAAGCTGGGTTACAAACACGTTATGACTCCCTGTGTCGGTACGGTAAATCTGTACAAGACTTCCGGTCACTGGGATCATTACAAAGAAAACATGTTCCCGGCCATGGAAGTTGAGGGTGAGTCCTTCGTTCTTCGTCCGATGAACTGCCCGCACCACATGATGATCTATGCTAACCGTATGCATTCCTACAAGGATCTGCCTATCCGTATCGGTGAAATCGCTCATGACTTCCGTTTTGAAGCCAGCGGTACATTAAAGGG
>JAEDOO010000151.1 GCA_016301965.1 Lachnospiraceae bacterium
ATGAACCCGATCGTAAAGGCCAGCATAGTGGGCAGTACAAAGATCGGGAAATAACGTTTAATCGCCTTTTCCATAAAGTTTTTCTTCTCCCTTGTCTTTAAAAACGTGGCGGACATTATTTCTTTTGCCCGCCACGTTCGTCAATCAGTCATATTATGCACGATCTTTCAGTAATTATTACTGTGCGTTTGCAGCAGCATACTCTGTTGCCCAGCCATCAACGAAAGCAGTCTTAACTGCATCCCAGTTGCCTGTACCCTGTGCATACTCAAGCAGTGCAGAACCAAGTTTGTTCTTCCACTCTTCACTCGGCATTGTAGTGAAGTTCCAGCTTACAGCTGTCTTTCCTGCTTTGGTGTACTCAGCATTTGCCTGTACCAGCGGGTTAGCCGGCAGATACTCGTCAAATGTGGTGAACGGAGTTACAAAGCCCATCTCGTTTGCCAGAGCCTCGCGTCCTGCATCGCTCTCAACAACCCATGCCATGAAGTCCAGAGTAGCCTGAATGTCAGCCGGATCAGCTTTGGAGTTTACACACCAGTAGTTCTCAGAACCGGTGCACAGACCCTGATTTTCTTCGCCTGCTGCTCCGATGTAGATCGGCAGCATGCCCAGATCTTCGTCAGCAACTTCGTTGTCTTTGATATCGTTGTAAGCCCATGTACCATTCTGATAGAATACAGCCTCGCCCAGTGCGAATTCGGAAGCAGCATCCTCACCAGTCTTGGAGGAGATCATGCTCGGCTCGCAGGTAGCGTTGTTGATGTACAGATCCCAGATGTTTTTGTAGTTATCAAGGTATGTTCCCTCGATAGCATCTGTAGAACCGATACCTTTATCTTTGTACTCATAGTAGATCGGCAGGTTAGCCAGGTGAGTTTTAAATCTCCAGTCAGAGGAGGAATCCATACCTGCGGATGTGAAGGCACCTTCTACACCGAGGTCATCTTTGTTAGCCTGGATCTCTTCTGCAACTGTCTTTAATGCTGCGAAGTTGTTCAGCTCATCGATGGATTTGATGGTTGCGTAATCTTTACCGAAGTAATCGTTCAGGATAGCTTTGTTGTAGATGATACCGTAGGTCTCGATTACGTATGCGATACCGTAAACCTTGCCATCCTCAACCAGAGCGTAGTCATCGCTGGCCAGATCGCCGTATACTTTGCTGCCGGACATATCGTAGCAGTAATCTTTCCAGGAAGCCAGTCCAACCGGTCCGTTTACCTGGAACATGGTCGGAGCGTCAGATTTAGCCATCTCTGCTTTCAGAGTGGACTCATATGTTCCGGATGCGGCTGTCTGTACATCAACCTGAACACCTGTCTCCTCTGTGTACTTCTCAGCCAGAGCTACCCACTGATCAGCCTGCTCCGGTTTGAAGTTCAGATAATAAACCTTGCCGCCTTCTGCGGAAGTCTCAGCCGGAGCCTCTGCCTCGCTCTCAGCCGGTGCAGATGCCTCTGCTGCGGATGAAGCCGGTGCTTCGCTTTTTGCCGGTGCTGCAGATGAAGAACCGCCGCAGCCTGCCAGCGTACCTGCTGCCATAGCAGCAACCATGGATAATGCCAGCCAACGTTTTACATTTCTCATTTTCTTTTTCCTCCTTATTCCTTCGTGCATTTTTCATACACCTTTTTTTCTGATGATACAATTTTATGGCATATGAACGAAAATCAGAATATCAATATTATTCGATACATATCAGTTTTTTATGTATTTTTTATATAAATAAAATGTCAGAAAAGCCCACTTGGCCATGTATTGAGATGTCTGGCAAAAAAATACAGCCACAGACTGTGTACAAAACAGCTGTGACTGTATAGTATTCTTTTTTCATTTATTTCTCGATTTCCTGTGTCCCGCTTCCTCCGGCTTTGATCAGATTTGCCTGCTCCGTCAGCTCCCGGCCTCCCATCTCGTACCACTGCTGCACATAAGCATCAAAAGCATCCACCGGCTGTTCTCCGATAATGATCTGGATAAATGTCTTCAATGCCAGCTCCTCCAGCTTATCATCCGTCAGTCTGTTATATTCCTGCGTACAGCCCTCGTTGACATACCGGATATCGGCATTGATCAGCTTGCTTACCGCCGTGATGCGGGATGTATAGGCTGCCCACAAAAATCCGGTCCGCGGCTGCCCCTGCTTTAAATATTCCTGACAGCTGTCATAATACCCCTGTTCCAGCACCGTCAGATCGCTGTAGCGTTTTCTGTTGTTCATCACACTGAGTATCCGGCGCGTGGTCCTAAAGACCGCATCCGAATAGTCCGTATTGATCAGAAACGGTGTGGCAGACTGATCTACATTCATGCCCAGGTATTGCCCCACACCCACAGCTTCCTCTTTACCGTCATAACGCGCATAGTCAAACAGCGCGGAAATGATCTTCGGAATGATCTCCGGATGCTCATAGCCTTTTCTGGCCACCACACAGTACTGACGGCCATAGGACAAAGATGTGTACACTTCTCCATTCTCATCCGGGAACAGATATGGTTTCCAGCGCGCGTTGGCATCCTTCAGGCCGGATAAGGGAGAATCGGGTGCCCACCACCAGCCGAAAAATGCCCCGCAGCGTCCATCCTCCAGAAGGTCCGACAGATTTGTCTTATTTCTCAGCATAAAGCTCTGATCCAGCACCCCCGCCGCATACTGCTCATGGAGATAGGCCAGTGCGGTCTTCATCTCCTGGGTCACGGAACCATTCACCATATTCCCGTTTTCATCTTCCAGCCATTTGCCGGGATAGGCATGGAAATAATCAAACAGCGGATCCAGCGAAAAGCAGATGTCCGACTGACCCACCAGGCTGGGCGCAAAAGCCAGACCCACATTTCCTTCCTCATTTTTTCCGGGATTCTCCCGGACAAAGATCTTGATGATCTCCATGGCTTCTTCCATGGTTTTCGGCTCCTGAAGCCCCAGCTCGTCGATCCAGTCCTTGCGCATCCACAGAAGGCTCGGGCCGGTATACACTTCTGTTTCCGGAAAAGCCATCAGCTTGCCGTCATAGGTGACCATCCCCAGCTTATCCTCGCCGTAACTGTCATACATTTCCTTGATCCGGTCACTGGTGCAGCTTTCATATACCGGTGTCAGATCCTCGATCAGATCCTGTTCCACCAGAAGATCCAGAATATCCTTGCTGGTTACCAGCATGATATCCGGCAGATTTCCCTCCTGAATCGCCATGAGCTCCAGCTGCTCGTACTGCACAGAACCCATTCCCTCAAACGCATTGTCATTCTGCACATTCAAAAGCTCCCGCAGATACCGTGTGTAATTATTGTTCTCATAGCTATCTGCCGATGGCATATTGGAATTATTTTCCCAGGTCATTTTCCCCAGGGTGTAGGTGACCAGCTCCGGATACCGTCCCAGAGGAGTACTCATTGCCGTTTCCCACTGGGCTTCTTTCATGGATTCGGTCACCACATCGGAAGTCACTTTCGTATCGGCCGGTTTTTGGTCAGTCTCTATGTTGTCTTCTGCTTCACAACCCCCTAACATGGCGGCACAAAGCAAAAGCAGCCCTATGATCCCTGCCAGTTTACTGATCTGTTTCATCTGCAATACCTCTTCCTGCCTCTGATAGTTGTTTGGGGATCCGCACAGTCACCGTGGTACCCTCTCCCGGCACACTTTCAAAATACATGGAGGCAGCTTTTCCATATAAAAGCTCCAGCCTCTCGTTGACATTGCGCACTCCGTATCCCCGTGCATGTATGCTCAAAAGGCTGCGGCATGTTTCCTGATCCATTCCCACACCGGTATCTGACACGGTCCACACGATCTTATCCTTATCATTTTTACAGCTGATCTTTAACAGCTTTTCGCCTTCTGTTTTCAGATCCAGTCCATGCTCCAGCGAATTTTCAACCAGGGGCTGCAGCACAAGATTTGGCATCTCATACATCAGCAGAGAATCTTCAATATCGTATTCCACCGTAAATTCATTATCATGCATAACCAGCTGGATATCCAGATACGAACGGATATTCAACAGCTCATTCTGCACGGTGATCATATTCTTTCCCTTATTCAGTGTGGTTCTGTAAAAGTCAGAAAGCGCCAGCGTCACATGGCTGATATCCTCCTGTCCTGCAGCCAGCGCTTTCCAGTTGATCACGGACAATGTATTGTAGAGAAAATGGGGATTGATCTGTGCCCG
>JAEDOO010000020.1 GCA_016301965.1 Lachnospiraceae bacterium
TTACTTATTTACAGGCGTACAGAAACGCCCCGGCTCTGCAAATACTGCTTTACCTGACAGATTTCCAGTTCTTTATAATGGAATAAGGAAGCTGCCAGTGCCGCATCGGCACCGCCTTTTGTAAGCGCATCGTAGAAATGCTCCATGGTCCCGGCACCGCCGGAGGCAATTACCGGAATCTTAACAGCTTCTGACACAGCCTTCGTCAGTTCGATATCATAACCTGCCTTGGTGCCGTCACAGTCCATACTGGTCAAAAGAATCTCTCCTGCGCCGAGAGACTCTGCCCGAAGAGCCCATTCCACAGCATCGATCCCCATATCCACACGACCGCCATTTTTATAAATATTCCATCCACTACCATCCGCGCGGCGTTTAGCATCGATGGCCACGACCACACACTGACTGCCAAATTTCATGGCCGCGTCATGGATCAGCGAAGGATTCATGATGGCAGAGCTGTTGATGGATATCTTATCCGCACCCTCTCTGAGCAGCATCTTAAAATCATCTACACTGCGAATACCGCCGCCCACCGTAAAGGGAATAAACACATTGGCTGCCACGGCCCGTACCATATCTACTACTGTATTGCGATTATCTGAGGAAGCCGTAATATCCAGAAATACCACCTCGTCCGCTCCGGCAGCGTCATAAGCCTTTGCGATTTCCACCGGATCACCGGCATCTCTCAGATTGACAAAATTCACACCTTTAACGACCCTGCCGTTATTTACATCCAGACAGGGAATAATTCTCTTTGTAAACATCTCAATTGTCCTCCCTGCCAATGGCTGCAAAATTCTTCAGGATCTGTAATCCAAACCGGGAGCTCTTTTCCGGATGGAACTGACAGGCAAACACATTCCCCTGCTCCACCGACGCATGAATTGTAGTACCATACTCACAGGTGGCCTTGACGATTGTCTCATTCTCCGCCTGCAGGTAATACGAATGAACAAAATATACGTAGGTATCCTCCGGAATATCCTTAAACAGGCGACCTTCGTTCTGTATATGCAGAGAATTCCATCCCATATGCGGAATTTTAAGGCCTTCTGTCTCCGGAATTCTCAAAATTCTGCCCTTTAAAATACCAAGTCCCTTTACACCGGGAGTTTCCTCACTTGATTCAAACAAAAGCTGCAATCCCAGGCAAATACCCAGAAAGGGAATTCCCCGATCAACCACTTCATGTATCACCCCGACCAGTCCATATCTCTCCAGATTGGCCATAGCATCGCCAAACGCGCCAACTCCGGGCAAAATAACTTTCTCAGAAGACAAAATCGTGTCTCTGTCTCTGGTCAGTACTGTCTCTTCCCCCAGAAGCTGCAGCGCCTTTTCTACGCTCTTAATATTTCCTGCATCGTAATCCAGTATCGCAATCATAATCAGTTCTCCGTTGGTGTCAAATTTTTCTGTACTAAACAGTTAATGTATACCTGAATTATGTTCTTACAGCCTCATCAAAATACGCTTCGGCCTGCCCTGAACAGTTAAAAGTATACCATACTGCACTTAAATTTCAAGAAAGAAGTGCCACCACAGGAATATTCCTCCTGCGACGGCACTTCTTCGCTGCCATACCGCGAAAAAAGGTACAGTGCCCTTTTTCGCGTATCGTTTATTCACTGACCGGTCTTTCTCTGTGTTCCAGTGTAAACCAGAATTCCACACCGTTGGTATAATTCTTTACACCACACTGTTGCTGCATGGACTCCATAACTGCTTTTACTATGGAAAGACCTATACCACTTCCTCCATATTCACGGGTACGCGCTTTATCCACCTTATAAAATTTGATCCAGATCTTGTCCAGATCTTCTTCCGGAATCTGTTTACCTGTATTAAAGACTGAAGTTCTGACTATGCCGTTTTCTACCCTGCAGCGGATATCCAGTATCTTCTCTCCTTCAATATGATGCAGCGCATTGGAAATATAATTCGTCACCACTTCCTCCACACTGAATTCATCGCCCCAGACATACAGAGGCTCCGTCTGATGAAGATTTACCTTTACCCCTTTCTGTTCGATCAACAGTCCCGAAGACTGCAGCACACCACAGATCAGTGCCGTCAGATCAAAGCATTCCATTTCCACCGGTTCGCTGGAAAACTCCAGCCGATTCAGAGAAAGCAATTTCTTTACCATCTCGTTCATCTTTCTAGCCTCATCCGCAATGACTTCCGCATAAAACGTACGGCTTTCCGGATCATCGTTAACATTATCGATCAGCCCTTCTGCATATCCCTGAATCAACGCGATGGGTGTCTTAAGCTCATGAGATACGTTGGAAAGAAACTCCTTTCGCATCTCATCTACCTCTTCTTTTTTCTGGATATCTTTCTGCAGCTGCAGATTGGCGGATTTCAGTTCAGAAATAACCTTTTCCAGTTCTTCACTCATACGGTTGAAATTGTGTCCCAATACACCGATCTCATCTTTGCCGCCGCTCTCATATTTTGCTTCGAAATCCAGATTGGACATCCGTTCTGAAAGCTGTGTCAATTCCTGGATCGGACGGGTAAAACGGCGTACAGCAAACCAGGCCATAACGCCCCAGAAAATTGCCATCACAATGCCCACGATCAGGAAAAAACTATTCGCCAGTCTGGCACTTTCCTTAATGCTGGCCACCGGAGTTCTGACAATAAAACTGTATTTGCTTTTCAACTGTCCCCAGATTTCCATATAGATTTCTTTATTAAAGAAATCGCTGTTCTTCTGCAGCGTATAATTGTCGGTCTGCTCAAGGATTTCCGGTTTGGCCTTATCCAGTCCCACATTGTAGCCAAACAGCCTGCCGCTGATCTTACCTGCCTCCCGCTCCTTTTGATTACTTAAGACCACAGTCTGATCGGCATCCATTACCAGAAACAAAAGATTATTGGCTTCACAGTACTGTTTCAGACTTTCCGGTATTTCATCTTCCTTTTTCCCCTCTGTACTGTCTTCCTGGTCTGCTTTCTCCTGCAGATAGGAAAAATCCTGTTCCTCCAGAAGCTCCATAGCATGTTTCAGTACATCCGCTTTCTGCGATGTATAATACTTTTCCATAAACAGAAGATTGGTGACCACACCGCCAAGGATAACCATAAACACCATAGTGATCGTGATCAGCACCAGCTTCGTACGGATGGAATGTCGGATGGAAACACTGCAGGCAGCTCTTTTTTCTTTTCTTTCCGTCATCTTACTACTGTACCTCAAATTTATAACCCATTCCCCAGATCGTATGGATCATCTCACCTTTTTCTCCCAGCTTGCTTCTCAGCTTTTTCACATGTGTATCGATGGTTCTGGCATCACCAAAATAGTCGTAATTCCAGACATGATTCAGTATTTTTTCTCTGGAAAGCGCAATCCCCTGATTTTCAAGAAAATAGCTGAGAAGTTCAAATTCTTTAAAGCTAAGTTCAATCTTCTTACCATCCACGCTCACTTCATGTGCCGTTTTATTGATCTCTATACCACCTGCAGAAAGGAGTTCTTCTTCCTCCACTTTACCGCTGCGGCGAAGAATGGCTTCCACTCTGGCCACCAGGATCTTAGGGCTGAAGGGTTTGGAAATATACTCATCTACCCCAAGCTCAAATCCTTTCAGTTCATCCTGCTCATCTCCTTTGGCAGTAAGCATAATGATCGGCACCTTGCTCTCTTCACGAATCTCCCGGCAGGTCTGCCATCCATCCATCTTTGGCATCATCACATCCAGAATGATCAGTGCCACATCCCGATTCTCATAAAAAAGATCCACGGCTTCTTCACCATCTGCAGCCTCAATTACTTTATATCCCTCCCGGACAAGAAAATCTCTGACCAGTTTTCTCATACGACTCTCGTCATCAACTACCATGATTTTTATTTCCTGCATATTCGTACCTCCTGCCCTGCAGCATGTTTCGTCCTGACCAGTGTCTGTCCTGGCCTTTTACCAACGATTTATTTTACTTTACCAGAGAAATATGGTGAATATGTGAATTCTTTTCCCATACCTACAGTAACTTTCTCACATTTATTCACAATAATACAAAAAGTCCGGACAGCCCAAAAGCTGCACGGACTTTTTCACAGGATCATTTCCGAAATATCTCCATAATACGTGAAACGCCATCCTGCAGATATTTGCCTATATTCATACTGTTCAGTTTTTTTGCAAAATTCCCAAACCATTCCTGCATACTGTCCAGTGACGGAAGGTACTGACTGATCCCTTTAAACATACCCAGAGAAGAAAAGACAAATTCCAGAACGAAAAGGATGACGATCAGAATCACAATGATCAGTCCGATGTTCAGAGCCTTCTGCAGACCTGCTGCCACATCTTCATCCTCGTTTTCTTCTTCAGGAGTACGGTCATAGTCATCCTGGTAATATCTGTCCTGCCTCTCTTTTTTCTTTTGGGATTGTTTTCTGGCCGCACTCTCTGTATGTTCTGCTCTGTGTTTTTTCTTTCCGGACTTCTGCAATTTCTTATCCTGTCCGGTAATCTGCTCTTTGATCTGTTCCACCTGCTTATGCGTAAAAACCATAGTCTTTCCCGAAGCATCCTCCTGCGCAGAGGAATACAGCGTAGTGCCATCCGGATTTTTCATACAAAGCTTCAGATCACGAATCAGCTCTCCCATGGATTGATAGCGGTCATCCATTCTGCGGTTCATGGCTTTTAAAATTATCAGATTCAGACGATTTGAGATATCTCCATACATATCCTTGGGCGCGATCACATTGCCCTCCATATGATGCATGGCGATCTCCACCACGGATTTTCCCAAAAAGGGAAGCTTGCCTGTGCACATCTCATACATCGTCACACCCAGGGAATAAATATCCGTTCGCTGATCAGAATACCCTCCGCGCACCTGTTCCGGAGAACTGTAATACACCGAACCGCAGGCATCCACCGTCATCGTATCCGAAGACTGCATTCTTGCTATACCAAAATCAGAGATCTTTACATTACCGTTTGTCGTAATAATAATGTTATCCGGCTTGATATCCCGGTGAATGATTCCTGCTTTATGTGCTGTAAACAAGGCATCCGCTGCCTGAATGGAAATACCTACGCATTCTGTGCTGCTCAGTCGGCCTCTTTTCTGGATATACTGTTTCAGCGTCATGCCCTCGATCAGCTCCATGACAATAAACCAGTGACCTCTGTCCTGATCCACATCATAAACATCCACGATATTTGGATGAGACAATTTCGCAGCTGCCTGTGCTTCCCGGATAAACTTTTTCAGATATCCCTCGTCCTGCTGCAGCGAATCCTTGATCATTTTCAGCGCAGCCTGCTTATGCAGTGCATGATCCATGATACGATATACGATAGCCATACCGCCTCTTCCGATCTCATCGATAATTTCGTATCTTCCCTTCAATATCGTGCCGGACGATATCATACTGCTTTCTCCTTTAATCATTCATGATAACATACACGGACAATATGCTGATGATGTTCTCCTGTGATCCAGTCTACATCGTCCGTCAGCCAGCTCATAATGCCAAGCTGCTTTTTCTCCCAGGCAATGGTGGACTCTTTTTCTTCTTCTGTCATTGGATGTTCCATGCTGGTATCGATCTCATTATATCCAAAAATATATCCACCTGCATTCCAGATAGAGAAATTACTGTCCGGACCCGGGTCAACTTTGCCTTGTCTGGCATCCACCAGCGCATCGTGACGTCGCTTATATTCTTCTTCATTTCCCGGAAAAAGCTTCGTGATAAATACACGATGACGAATCATTTCCTTATTAGATCGAACAATACCAAAATTATGATACATCAGGCGCATAGACTGCCAGGGTGTAGAGATCCAATCGTATGTCTCACCCAGAAATCTGTCGTATGTCTCCAGCTTTTCTCTTTCTTCTGCTTCAATATCATAATCGGAATCTGTCTCGCAGTAACCAAACAGAATATCTTCCACATTCCATACGCTGAAATTACAGATTCCCGCCATATCAAGGACCTCTGTCAGGTCATTCCAGATCTTTCCAAGGCGTGCGCGATATTCTCCGCCCATTCCTTCTTTTATTTTCATGGCAAATGCATGTCTTTTCATTGTCGTTCCCCCTTCGTACATCGGTGAAGTTTTCCATACCGTCGATATTATACCATGATATACCCGGATTGTTCAATGCCCTTTCCAAATCCCATGCAATGTATATAACTTCACATTAATCAATATAATTAGCTAAAATTCCTTAAAAAATTGTGAAATTACAGAAAATATGTTTTCTTTTCTGAATATTATGTTATACTGTCCGCAAAAGGAGGTGGCAACAATGACATTTGATTATTCGATCCTGCAGAAAAATCTGCATGACCTACGTGTGGCTAACCGGATCAGTCAGGCCGATTTGGCTAAAGAGCTCGGTTTTTCCCGTCATACCTATCTCAATTATGAAACTGGCATCCGTATTCCCACCCTTGACGCCCTCCGTCACATTTCAGCCTATTATCAGGTAGGTATTGATGATCTGTTGGAGCGTCCTCAGGTTCTTAAGGTGCAGGAACCTCTTAAAAGGGGACCAAAAGCTAAGAAAAAATAAATCTGACTTTTGTGGAAGTGTATGCCTGACGCAAAAAAGGCCCGTTGGACCTTTTTTCACATGTACGGTAAAAAAAGCCCGGAACATTCACATTTTTTGAATGTCCTGAGCTTTTTTTAATCTTCTCTTTTTGTTTCGTATTTCATAAATACTATATTTCTTCTTTTACCATCAGACCACCTTTCATTGCTGCTGTCCAGTACTCTTTTCGTCCTTCATACTGCTCATTCAGCCACTGATGGATCTGATCCAGCCCTTCCTCGCTGTAGGGAAAGGTTTTTCTTGTTTTTTTCTTCTCTGCCGTATGTTCAAAATTAAACGGTTCCGGAAAAGTAAAGACTTCAAATTCAGCTTCATCTTTACTCTCTCCGATGGGACGAATCAAAAACCGCATGCCCTGACAGCTGCCGGTATAACGCCGTTTGATTTCGAGTTTGTCCCGGAGATTATAATTTTGCATATGGCCGATATCTACTCTTTTAATCACAGCTTACTCCATACCCAGGTATTTATAATCGCAGTCTTCTACTGTCTTTTTCAGAATTTCCTCTGAAATCTCTCTGTCCATGGTCACCACTGCTGTATTTGACTCGTGGCTGGCCTTAACCTCTGTTACGCCCTCTAAGGCCATAAGCGCTTTGGTGACATGAGCTTCACAGTGTCCGCACATCATACCTTCGATTTTGAGTGTTTTTGTCATCGTTTTTGTTTCCTCCTTATTTTCTATTGCGGCAGTTTGTACCGCCGGATGATTTATTTTATTATCTTTTCGCGCGTCATAGATCCTGCACAGATTCAAACGAAGCGCGTTGGATACAACACAGAAGCTGGACAGGCTCATGGCTGCTGCGCCAAACATGGGATTCAGAGACATTCCAAAAGCCGGGTAAAGGGCACCTGCTGCCAGCGGAATACCGATACAGTTATAAAAAAACGCCCAGAAAAGATTTTCATGAATATTCTTCAGCACACTGCGGCTTAACCGGATCGCTGCCGGTACATCCATAAGATCGGATTTCATCAGTACCACATCTGCCGCGTCTATGGCCACATCCGCTCCGGCACCAATAGCAATACCGGTATGAGCCCGGGTAAGTGCCGGGGCATCGTTGATGCCATCTCCCACCATGGCTACTGTAAAGCCCTGTTCCTGGTATGCCCGCACAACCTCTTCCTTTCCCTCGGGCAGCACACCGGCAATCACATCGTCAGTACCTGCCTGATTGGCAATTGCTCTGGCTGTCTGTGCGTTGTCTCCCGTGAGCATGATCACCGTAATCCCCATCTTTTGCAGCTGCTTTATGGCAGCGGCACTGGTGGACTTGATCACATCTGCCACAGCGATCATACCAAGGAAGGTATCTCCCAAAGTAAAAAGAAGCGGTGTTTTTCCCTGATCGGCCAGCTTTCGGGATTCTTCCATCGTAGCTTCCGGCACCTGCGTCTTTCCGGAAATATAGCGCACACTGCCGCCCCGGCAGATCTGTCCATTAACGTTTCCATACAATCCGTTTCCCGGCTCAGCTTTAAAATCCTGAGCTTTTATTGCCGTGATCTGCCTTTCCTCACAGTATTCCAGCACTGCTTTCGCCAGCGGATGCTCACTGCAGGACTCCAGGGCGGCGGCGGCCTCAAGCAGGGTATTTTCCGAAACATTTTCAGCTGGACAGATATCCGTTACTTTGGGTTTTCCCTCTGTGATCGTACCCGTCTTGTCCAACACCATCACCTGGGTTTTGCCGGCAGCTTCCAAAGAAGCGGCCGTCTTAAACAATATGCCGTTTTTTGCTCCGACACCATTTCCCACCATGATAGCCACCGGTGTGGCCAGTCCTAAAGCACAGGGACAGCTGATGACCAAAACGGCAATTCCTTTACCGATAGCAAAGGCAAAACTTTCTCCCGCAAGCAGCCAGATCAGCATAGTAAACAGTGCTATGGTCATGACCGCCGGTACAAATATACCGGATACCTTATCTGCAATCTTGGCAATGGGTGCTTTTGATGCAGAAGCATCGCTGACCATCTGAATAATTTTTGAGAGAGTGGTATCCTCCCCTACCCGGGTAGCCTGGCAGGTCAGAAAACCGGACTGATTGATGGTGGCTGAAGCCACCGCACTCCCCGGTTCCTTATCTACCGGAAGACTTTCTCCGGTCAAGGCTGCCTCGTTAACTGCACTGCGTCCCTCCAGTACAATACCGTCCACCGGAATGCTTCCACCGGGACGAACAATAAAGATATCTCCTTTTTTCACCTGTCTGACAGAAATCTCAGTTTCCACACCGTCCTTTACCACAACAGCCGTCTCCGGCGCCAGTTTCATCAGGCTTTTCAGCGCGTCGGTAGTTTTTCCTTTTGACCGGGCCTCCAGCATTTTTCCCACTGTGATCAGCGTAAGGATCATCGCCGCTGACTCAAAATACAGGTTATGCATCTGGGTCATGGCTGTTGTGTGATCACCTGTCTCCAGCGCCCAGGCCATGCGGAAGGTAACGAACGTACTGTAGACAAAGGCTGCCCCGGAACCAAGAGCCACCAAAGTATCCATATTCGGACTTCTGCGAATCAGGCTCTTTACACCACTGACAAAAAACTTCTGGTTAATAATCATAATCGTGATGGTCAGAAGCATCTGAAACAGGGCCATATTCACATGACTTTCGGCAAGAAAAGCCGGAAGCGTCCACCCCCACATCATGGCACCCATGGATACATACATCAGCGGAATGAGAAGAATCACCGATGCCAAAAGGCGCTTTTTCATCTTTGGTGTCTGCGTATCCCTCAGGCTGTCAAGATCAGGACCTGACGATACCATACTTTGCTCCTTATCTCGGGAAACTGCCCCATAGCCTGCATCAGCTACCGCCTTTTCAATTGCCGCTGCAGAAGCTGTTCCCTCTACCTGCATACTGTTGGTCAAAAGGTTCACACTGACTGCGGTCACTCCCTCTACACTTCGCACCGCCTTTTCCACGTGGGCTGAACAGGCTGCACAGGTCATGCCCGTAACCGTAAAATGCTGCATAATCTCTCTCCTTATTTCATCAGTTTCTGAATCGTACACACCAGCTCATCCATCTTTTCATTCTGACCACTGCGGATATCCTCTGCTACGCAGGTGCGGATATGGTTAGCCAAAAGGACTTTATTAAAGCTGTTTAACGCTGCATTTGCCGCCGCTGTCTGGCGGACAATATCGATACAGTACGCATCCTCTTCCACCATATGGCGTATACCCCGGATCTGCCCCTCGATCCTTTTGAGCCGGTTGATCAAATCCTTATATTCCTTTTCCTCCCGGTGTTTTGTCCGGCAGCTGCAGTTTTCTTCCACATTATTCTCCATTCTATAGTAATCTCCCATTTTTCATCTTTGCATCCTATTCACACAGTCTTTTTGGTCAATGCTTTGTCCTGTTTTGTATATAGCATCGAGTATGCTATGTAAAATACCCTATGGGGGTATTCTGTACACTTAGAATATACCCCCATAGGGTATTTGTCAATGGTTATTTCTGTGTTTTTTTCTCAAAAGAAGAACTATAGCCAAAAGTGTAACTGCTGTCAGGACAACTGCTGTCACTACGGCAGCGAAAAAAAGCTGACTTTTTCTGATGGCCTCTGCGTCACTGTGCCGGGCAAAGGCTCTGGTAAGCTCACGGCTGCATACACTGCAAAAACTGTATTCTTTACCAAGGTACTGCATTTTACAGTTTTGTGAAGGTTTATACCAGCCTGTTTGGCCATCCGCAAAGGGGTAAACATTGATACCATCCTGTCCCACCAGATCTGCCCAGGGAACCAGCGCCGGATCCGGCTGCCTGGTAGTGTTGGCTGTCTCTGTCATCTGCGCTGCACCCGGCCAGTATTCATCTCCCAATCCCGCAATCGTGTGCCCAAGCTCATGCAGAACGATTTCTACAGATGCCTCATGCAGCGAAGCTACGCAAATCTTTCCGCCGCTGCCGCCATAGGTGTCTGAATTCACAAGTACGACAGCGTAATCCATTGCCGGTACATACTGCTTTGCCATCAGAAGTGCTTTCTGTTCCTCCGTCTCGTCTATAGACAGCAGTCTCTGTACACCATCGGTCCAATAGCGGCTGTGAAACATGGTATCACGGCTGTCCGAAATTTCCTCATTCTTTGCCTGTGCCCGATCTCCTCTGGCTCCTGTTTCCGCAGAAATACAGCCGAGGGCATAAAATTTAAAGATTTCCTTATTTTCTCTAAAAGGCACAGTATCCAGGATATATTTTGCTGTTTCTTCTGCCTTTTTAAAGAAAAGCTCCTGCTCGTTTTCGGTAAATCCATCCCCGAGAAAGACAAAAATAAATGAATCTTTATCTTTAGCTTTTGTATTTCCGGCCACCATACGAAGTTCTTGCATATTGTCATCTGCCAGAACCGGATGTGCCAGTACAAGACTCCACAGGATATACATAAACAGGAAGACAACTGAACATATTGTGCAGACAGACTTTTTTATGTTATCACGTACATATCCCGACAAACCGGTCACTGCCTTTCCTCCATTTTTCTACATTCCGCAGATATACAGGAGAATGTATCCGCAAAAGATAGTCCCGTCTCACGGCAAATCTGTGCCACATCCTCATATTCGGGATATACTTTTTTTAGCCCGTTTTTCTCGCATACCTTAACCCGCACATCGCCCCAGAGTGTGGAAACCGTTTTTATACTGCGGTCCATCACCGTTCTTTCCACCAGTATCCGACGAATACCTATGGTGGTGGTCTCCCGGAAAATGATTTTCTCAAGCTTCGGTGCCTGCTGTCTTGTGCAGATTACCTGCAGCTGATAGCCAGGACGGTTCTTTTTCATAAACACAGGAACAAAATGCACATCTCTGGCTCCGGCAGCAAACAAACGTTCCATACAAAACCCAAGTGTCTCACCGCTGCAGTCATCGATGTCTGTCTCCAGCTTAAGAATCTCCTCCTCCTTTGCTTCTGCTCCGGTATTTTCATCCTCCAGCATCATAATACGAAGGATGCCGGGAAGTTCATACTCCCGTTTGCCGGCACCCATACCGGTGCGAAGAATACGATATTCCCCGGGCAATCTGTTTTCCTTTCCAAAGCAGGCGGCAATAGCTGCACCTGTAGGCGTAACCAGTTCTCCCTGGATACCTGCCGGCCTGAGCACCAGACCGTACTTCTCCGCAATGGCCATAACCGCCGGTACCGGCACCGGTATCATGCCATGCTGGCAGCGGATCATACCTTCTCCCTCATGCAGCCACGGAATCACTGCATTGTCCATACCCAGATTGTCGGCACAGACAGCTACGGCCAGAATGTCTACAATGGAATCCACAGCTCCTACCTCATGAAAATGTACCTCCTCCAAATGTACACCGTGAGCTTTTGCTTCTGCCTCTGCAAGGATCGTAAACATACGGTTGGCCAGCATTTTGGCATTCTGTGACATGTCAGCATTATTTATAATATGAAGAATGTCAGAAAGTGAGCGGTGTGTATGGTGAGCATGATGTATGTGATCTTCATGAGATTTACTGTGGAGCCATCCCATATCATGGTCATGGTTTTCATGGGCCTCATCCAGTAAAACGCTGAAATCACAGGCATCGATACCGGATTTTTTCACTCGGCTGATCTTAACCTGAAATCCATCAATTCCCTGCCTGCGAAGGCTGGCAAGCATTTTTTCCAGCACTGCTTTGTCAGCACCCAGATCCAGAAGAGCCGCAACTGTCATGTCACCGCTGATTCCGCTGCTGCAGTCAAAATAAAATATTTTACTCATGCTCTCTCACCGCCAGTCTGTTGATCTGGGTAGCCATATAACCTGCCCCATAACCATTATCGATATTCACCACCGCAATTCCGTTGGCACAGGAATTGATCATGGTCAGAAGAGCCGATACGCCATGAAAACTGGCACCGTATCCTACCGATGTGGGCACGGCAATCACCGGCTTGTCCACCAGCCCGCCGATCACACTGGCCAGTGCCCCCTCCATACCGGCCACCGCAATGATACAGTTGGCCTGCTGGATTGCTTCCAGCCGGGACAGCAGACGATGCAGGCCGCTGACACCCACATCAAAAATCCGTTCCACTCTTCCGCCAAAATATTCCGCCGTCTGAGCTGCTTCCTCCGCCACGGGAATGTCCGCCGTACCGGCTGTACAGACTGCGATCCTACCCACAGGTTCTTTTCTGTCCCTGGGAAGTGCTTTCAGGATATGGGAGATGGGATCATAGGTGATCTCCGGAATAACCTCCCGTACCACTTCGTACTGATGCTCACTGGCTCTGGTGCCAAACACACAGCCATCCGCATCATAGAGCCTTTTGGCGATCTGTATCAGATGCTCATCTGCCTTCCCGCTGCAGTAGATCACCTCCGGAAAACCGGATCGGATCTTTCTGTGCATATCCAGCTTCGCATAGTCCATTTCCTCAAATGGCTCCCTCTTAAAGTAATTCTCCGTCTCTTCCAGAGAAAGACGACCTTCTTTGTATGCTTCCAGGATTTCTTTCATTTCCATAGATGATTTTGATTATCCTCTCTACTACATTATTTATTGTAAATATTCCTCATGTCCGGTAAGGAATTATCTCATTTTTTGCTTAGGCTGCTCACATCTGAATCATGTTCTTACGGCCTCATCAACAAGTGATTCGACTTGTTCTGAACAGTTATATCCAGAGAACAAATCTATTCTATCATACACATTCCCGTAAAATATGTAAATAGAAAACCCGACCACTCCTGATTTGGAGAAGCCGGGTATATCTCATGCAGCTGTCGCAGCATATGTATACTTACTCACCTTTGTCTTTTCGCCATGCTGTTTTGCATACATACGATACTAAAAAAAACTTTATGGTCTGGATTGCTGTCAGAAAATGGGGTATAATCGTTTTCGCGGTCACGGCTAACTGCCCTAACCTGCAAAAGAATGACAAAACACCACAGAAAAGAGCGAAAATATGAACAAAAAAGAAGTTGCGGAGATCCGCCGCCATTTTACCCCGAACAACTGTACAGCCACCAGAATCTGCGGCTGTTACGTGGATCATGAAAAGAACAAGAAATTTGAGACCCGGGAAGCTTTTCTTTCCCTTCCGGAAGAAGAGGAATTTAAATATTTCGACATTTTCAAACGCACCCTGGGCGGAACCCTCGGTAAAAATCTGCTGAATATGGAATTTCCTCTGCAGCAGGAGCTGGAGGGAGGAACCCAGGAATTCCTCTACCGTCTGCGCAACACGGGACTGGATGACGAAGCCATGGTCAGTGAGTTTTTTGATAAGATCATCGAGAACTTTGATTATGCGGAAAACTACTATATTATATTGACCCACTCCGTCTACGATGTACCGGGCAAAACCTCCGACAATATGGATATGGACGATGCGTCTGAGGAAGTTTATACTTACCTGCTCTGCAGCATCTGCCCGGTCAAGATGTCAAAAGCCTGCCTTTCCTACAACGTGGAAAATAACTGCATGGAAGACCACATCCGTGACTGGCTGGTGGAAATGCCCATCACAGGATTTCTGTTCCCGGCCTTCAATGACCGCAGCACCGATCTGCACAGCATGCTTTATTTTAAGAAAAAACCGGAAGATTTACAGGAAAAGCTGGTGGAGAACGTGTTCGGCAGCATAGAACCCATGACACCAAAGACTCAGCAGGAGAATTTTGCCAATCTTCTGGAAACTTCTCTGGGCGATGGTGCAGATTATGAGACCATAAAGACTGTTTATGAGAATATTTCTCTTCTGGTGGCTGATACAAAAGAATCTCCGGAGCCGCTGACCTTCACCAAACCGGAAGTGCAGCGTATCCTGGAGGACAGCGGTGTTTCCAATGAGCAGCTGGAAGTCTTTGATAAGTGCTATGATGAGACCATCGGTGCTCAGACAGCTCTGCAGGCCACCAACATGACCAACACAAAGAAGTTTGAGATTAGGACACCTCATATCCGTATTCAGGTGGATCCTGAATGCACCGGTCAGGTGGAGACCAAGCTGATCGACGGCCGTCAGTGTCTGGTAATCGCCGTGGATGACCACGTGGAAGTGAACGGTATGGAAGTGCGGACATTGAATCGCGATTTCTTTCCGGGTACTGCTGACAATAGTATTGAATAATCTGATATATCTTTTTTGCACCCTGTGGTTTTTTAGAAGTCACGGGGTGCAGCAGTTTGGACGATGCCCGGTCAGGGAGCTTCCTCTACTGTCTGGTGAAAGCGGGTCGTTCGGGAACAGGTTCTAGGTGTGTGACCTTCCGCCGAACAGGGTACCGGAGACATTCAGCAGGTTTGCCTGATGCAAACCCGCTTCAAGTCTCCTCATCTGCCGCCTGGTAAGCGGCAGATGCCCCTGTTCTCTGGTCGGCCACGCACCAAGAACCTGTAACCCTCTCTTTACGTTTTCACCAGACAGTAGAGGAAGCTCCCTGACCGGGCATCGTCCAAACTACCGCACCCCTGTTTTTGAGGAATGATATTATATTTTTTCACTGATATATATCCATTCGAAAAATGTATGTCAAATAATATGATCTATGGACCCAATCACCCAAGAACACACCATACAGCCGTGAAACACCATCCGGGGGAGGGGACTTCTTTGCTCTTTGAGGGAATCGTAAAGCGAGGGCTGCAGTTTCCTGGTGCGCATCATCCCAGAGGAGCGGGGCAACGGCCGCCTTACCAGGCGGCTGTTGAGGGAGCCTGAAACGAGTTTGCATCAGGCAAACTCGTTGAATGCGACCGATCCCCACTCCGGCGG
Source organism: Lachnospiraceae bacterium (assembly GCA_016301965.1). Lineage (GTDB taxonomy): Bacteria > Bacillota > Clostridia > Lachnospirales > Lachnospiraceae > UBA11957. The sequence continues at coordinate 15,362 of JAEDOO010000020.1, forward strand.
GACGATGCACACCTGGAAACTGCGTCCCGAGCGCCTCGATTCCCTCAAAGAGCAAAGAAGTCCCCTCCCCCGGATGGTGTTTCACGCTGACCGCAAAAAAGCACTCCAAGCATCTATCCAGATACTCAGAGTGCCCAATATTAGATTAACAATGCTTTATTTCTTGTACGGAACAGCATCCTCATACATATTAGACTGCCAAACAATATTCACCAGACGTGCAATGCAAGCCTTAAGATCCTCTTTCGGCAGGCGGCCGTCGGCTAGCTCTTCCTTCAGGTTTGCTCTGTCACTTAAAGCACCCGGCATAACAAGGTCGTTTCCGGCACGCATACATCCAGAAGCGGTACAGTCCGGTCCCTGCTCTGTGGTGGTCCAGTCAGTCATGATCATACCTGCGAATCCCCACTCACAGCGGGCAGCCTTCGTACAGGTATCATAATTGTTAGCAGCATGAACACCATTGATCAGGTTATAACTGGTCATAATAGACATTGGCTGTGCCTCTTTGATCGCGATCTCAAATCCTTTGAGATAGATTTCACGAAGAGCACGCTCTGACAAAATGCTGTCCACACCCATACGGTTGTCTTCCTGATTATTGCAGGCAAAATGTTTGATGGTGGTTCCGCAGCCCGGAATGTTCTGCACACCGTCAGTCATGGCCGCCGCAATCTTTCCGGAAATAAGGGGATCTTCGGAATAATACTCGAAGTTACGTCCGCACAGCGGATTTCTGTGGATGTTCATGCCCGGTGCCAGCCAAAGCGTGGTATCAAACAGCTGCATCTCGCCGCCGATCATGGCACCGATCTCCCGGATCAGTTCCACATCCCAGGTCTGGGCCAACAGCGTACCTACGGGAATAGCGGTGCAATACTGATAATATCTGGTGCCGGGAAGCTGATCTTCCAGACCGGGACAGAAAATACCGCCTTCCAGAGAGAAATCTTATAACGGATACTCTTTTAGCCGCATCATATCCCATCCTGTTCTTATATGCTTCAAACTCCTGTGAAGTATCATCTGTTGGCGGCGGAAGCTGTCTGACACTCTCCTGCATTGACATCTTCGTATAATCTGATGGTATCTCTTGCACTTCTTTATGGGAAGCTGGTTCTGTCTGCTATTCCAGTGCTATTCCCTGCCACTCCCGGTTAAATTCATCAAACGCAGCCCCATAGAACACTTCCTCCTCGTCATCACGAATGTTCTCTTTCTCACAGAACCGGTCAAAGCCCTCATAAATGCTGATATCATCTTCTTTCTTTTCAGATTCCTTTTGAACCTGCCCTGCTGTATCTATACCGGCACTTTCCTTAGCATCAGATATATTCCATTCCGCATAATCATCATATCTTCCGGATTCCTGCTCGATATCAGCTTTTATGCGCTCATACTCCAGCCTGCTCTTTTCCTTCTTTTTCAGATATTCTGTTATCCCTGCGACAGTAAATCTTGCACCAAGCCTCCCGCCTCTGACTGCCATCGGCTTTCCTTTTTTATCCGTCCTGTATTTCAGGGCATAGGATATGGTATTGCCCCGGAGCCGAACATCCATCAGATAATACTTCTTCGCATAATCAATCACATCCTGCAATGTCTTATTCTCCGGTCTGTTCATGGCATTTCGCAGAAGCACCTTTATCTCTTCCCGAAACGACAGCTTATCCCGCTTTTTCATCTGATATTCTGCGAAGCTCTGACGCTCCCTGTCTTTATCCTTTACATAATAGCTGTCACGGTACGAATGTGTCAGTCCACGTTCCCTGCACTGTTCCCCAAAATATCTGCACATTTCCTTCATCTCTTCCGGTCCCCGTCTGAATGACTTCCCATCTTTCACATTACAGTTGCTTACCAGAAAATGCACATGTGTATGCGCTGTATCTGTATGCACCGCAAACAGTACCTCATATCCTTTTGACCAGAAAAACTCCCTCGCAAAATCCTCTGCTATTTTATAGGCTTGCTCAAAGAGCCAAGGGGACAGGTTCCGTGGCTTACCTAATAAAAAGCACCGACCCTACATCATCCATGTACCGGCCGGTGCTTCATTTAACATATCGTATCATACTTACCTCATATTCAATTGTATTTATCGATCAGGCTCTTCTGTCATAATATTCTTCCAGAAACTGCTCGATCTTCTGCCAAACGTTTCTCATAACCAATCTCCTGTTTCTCTCACTAAGTATACTTCCTGTAACTCTGCCATGAATGCTTTATTTATGGCCACATTCTTTGTAATACTCTTCCAGGAACATTTCTAATTTCTTTAACATAACTGTGTCCTCCTTATTTTTGTTTGGAAATTTGTATTTCCTTTTGATGGTTTAACTATACCACCGGGGAGAACAATAGTAAAATACATATATTATTGTAGATTTAATACTTTTTAGGTATGATTTAGGTAGAGAAACATCCCCTGTCCTTCACATTTTTTCCCAGAACACTTCTATAGACTCTGCCCTGGCCGCTAACTTAAGCCATTTTGACAGAACCTCCAAATCCTTTTCTGCCATATAGATTCACCCCCAGTAGCCACAATATTTGCTCCAATGGGGACAGTAAAAAAGCAAGAAAACACCGTCCCCGATGGCCCAAATTATTCAATGGTAAACTCAGCGTAATACATCTGTTTATCGTAATCTCCTGTTTCCCTGAAATCCATAATTTCTTTGCCAATTCTGTATTTTCCTGCCGGGAGTTCTCCATATAACCACTCCCAGTCTACTTCCCAGTCAGATGTGTCGTCTTTGATAATGAGCCAGGCTTCTTCTGTCCAGCAAGGCTCACAAAAGCACGGTGCTTCCTGCCAGCCCGTCTCTTTCGACCATTTTTCTATGATAAACCAGCTGCCGGTTTCCAGTTCGCCGGTAGCCTCTCCACCACTTTGTATACACTTAAATGTAGCTCCGGACGGGGTGACATTTTCCACTTCTAATGTAACCCCCCATTTTTCTTCATTTTCCACAAATTCCGGAGGAAAATAAGATGATAACATGCGTTTTTCTTCAGATAATTCCAGCCAACTTAATGTTGAATTACACAATTCAGATTTGCGATATTCTTTACCATTGAAGACAATGATATCATCTGTGTCTGCTGTACTATAGATAGCAGACATAGCTGCCTCAGAACCATCTGCAACAGGATTTACAAATGTCCCAATCCGGGCAAACTGTTTTTTCTGCCCTTCATCAAATTGAATGGATGCCTGTTTATCTGACATAGAGTCAACATCGTTTAATGTTGAATTCATATTTTCCCCATCAAGATTCCCATTTGTCTGAGAAGTATCGACGGGATCTGTCAGAAAGCAAATGGAGACGACAACCCATACCGTAATTCCAAGAACAATGATCCAGAAAGCAGGTTTCTTATAGTTCAGAACAGATTTTACTCTTTTCTTCACTCCGACTTCACCGAACGCCAGCGGGCAGGCAGCGATTTTTCTGCGTGGAAAATTACAGTCTAACAATGCCTGTGAGTATGCTGCTTTTTGATTATTATCCATGTCATGTATGACCTTTTCATCGCAGGCCATTTCAATATCGCGGCACAGCAGCATGTACGCAGCCCAGCAAAGAGGATTGAACCAGTAAATGGTAAGCAAAAGATAACCAAGTGGTTTCCACCAGTGATCGTACCTCTGGATATGGGCTTTTTCATGGTTGATCACACAATCCAATGTCTCTCCGGACATGAAAGAAGGAACATAGATCATCGGCTTTACTATGCCCAGGATAAACGGTGACTTGACGTCGTCACAAGCCAGAATATTGTCTTTGACGGAAACAGATATTTGTACAGTCTTTTTCAATCTGAAATAGCTGATAAATACATAGAGCAGCATTACGATCATTCCGAAGATCCACACAAGTGATACCAGTGGAATCACGATCTGCAAAGGATTTGCACTTGCCACAGGATCAGGGGTAAAGTTGTCAGAAATCAACGGATTGATCATATTATTCACAGACGAAAGCCCCGAATCAATTGCCGGCTCCGCTTTCATCGCAATATCATGGGGTACTGTTTCACTGCTCGGAATCAGGCTCAGAGCACTTTCAAAGGAAAACGGGCAGATAAGCCGAAACGCTGCCATTGCCCAAAGTGCACAGACGATCCATTTAGGAACTTTCCTCATCAACGGCCTGATGATGATAATTGCAAGAATAAGCCAGCTGGCGGTTATGCTGAGATTAAGTATCTTCAAAAATAATCCGCTCATTTCAGCCCTCCTTTCGGAATGAATCGATCATCCTCTGGATCTCATCTGCCTCTTTCTCAGTCAGGCTCTTTCGTGAAATAAACGCGGCCACAAATGCCGGCAGAGAACCATCAAATGATTCCTCGATGATCTGCTCACTTTTCGAAGAATAAAAATCATCACGAGATATCAGAGAAGTCACTATTCCATCTGCATTCCGAAACAGTCCCTTTTCACACAACTTTCGAAGAACAGTATACGTTGTCGACTTCTTCCAATTCAGTTCCTCTTTACATAGCTTTACAAGATCTCCCGAGCTCACCGGTTCATTTGCCCAGACAATATCTGCAAAGCGTTCCTGTATGACACCGAGTTCTACATTCATAGATGGCTTTACCTCTTTTTCTGGTTTATTGAAATAAACCTTTTTCTTTAGTTTACTTGGATAAACCTCCCGTGTCAAGCACACAATTGATCAGCGGCGGAGAATATACTAAACTTCCATTACAAGCCACGTCCCCACTGGCACAAAAAAAAGCCCTGAGCCAAACAACTCAGAGCTTTTCATGCGGAAGATGGGACTTGAA
>JAEDOO010000021.1 GCA_016301965.1 Lachnospiraceae bacterium
CCAAAAAACACACTGTCCGTCAAAAGCTCACGCATGATCCTCACCTCTCTTTTCTTCCCTCTTCAGAATAAACTGCGCTGTGTGACCGCTGGCCACCATAACTGTCACGATCGTCACCACAGTGATTACCGCCACCGGAAGCAGCAGCGGTTTTAATGTGCTCCAGGAGGACATCAGTCCCACTCCCGCAGGTATGAACATCAATGGCATGATCTCGATCAGAAATTTACCGGTTTCCCGAACATGCTCCAGCCTGATCACTCCCGTCAGCAGAGCAAGAAACATCAACACCATACCGTAGATACTGGCCGGTACCGGCAGAGGCAGCAGGTATTTCAGCAATTCTCCCACAAAGGAAATGGCAAGAATCAGGATAAACTGTTTAATATACTTCATGTTCTCTCCTTACTTCCAAGGATCAAATAAAATATCATTTCGTCTGTCTGGCAATAAACTGATTCCTCCTTACGCTCCGACAGCAAAACAATCTCATCAAATCCTTTTATTTATTTAAAATTGGTAGTACCAAAATTGGCACTACCAATGATTATAGTCTTTATTCTTCGAAAGTCAATCCTCAATTCCTGTCAATCCATACCAATGGGGACACACAAAAAGCCGGTTTTCTCCGTCCCCATTGGATCAGTCTCTTCTCTGCCCCTCACTGTGATACGTTTCACAAAATCTGGCAGCAAAGGACGGTTTTTCAAGACCGGCATACAGGTGAGACTGATCCCCCATAGAATTCACTCTGAAAATCGCTGTGCCTTCTCTGCGTTCTTCAGTGTAAACAGTCGTTACCGAAGAAGGTGCCGCACATGCAAAATGCCACAGGATCATGGGAGAAATATTCATCAGATGACTTAAAAGCACACACTGCAGACCGAAATGGCAAAAAAAGACCAGTGTATCCTCATTGGCATTTTCTACACGATACAACTTGCCATCCCGCACATAACCATGTTCTGCCAGCACCTGATCAAAATGGGCGATCACCCGCTGATACTCTTCCTTTACATGTCCGGCTTTCATAATCTCTGTCTCGCACCATTTTTCCGGATCCGCATAGTCGGGATCTGCCAGCCAATCCTTTGGCAGCCAGTCCCATACGATCATCTCATGATCCTGCACATCCGGCCGCATGATCTTTGGAGAAAATTCTCTCAGCCATTCACATTCTAATGCCGTTTTTCCTGTCTTTTTCAGTGTGGGTTCCGCAGTCTTCATAGCTCTTCCCATAGTGGACACATAAATCTGATCCATTTTTTCCTTAACAAGACGCTCAGAAAGCAACTCTACCTCCCGAAATCCTTTTTCTGTCAAAGAATCCAGCTCATAGTCTGGATCTCCGTGTCTTACGATCAGAAGCCGCATATTTTTCCTCCATTTATCTCTGCATTATATATGTCTGTCATAATAATTCACTTTTAATATCCGAAAGTAAAAAGACAATGTTGCAGTCTCTTCCGAAACCACACCATTGTCTTTTTTATAATACTCTTTTCTTTTCCGGAATATTCAGATTACATACCAGCCTGTGCAGCAACCTCTGCAGCAAAGTCGTCATGTCTCTTCTCGATACCTTCGCCGGTCTCGAAACGAACAAAACCTTTAACTGTAATCTTAGCACCATTAGCCTTGGCAACCTGCTCTACATATTTGGCAACGGACTGTTTTCCATCCTCAGCTTTAACGTAAACCTGGTCAAGCAGGCAGATCTCTTTCAGCTGTTTGTTGATACGACCCTGAATCATACCCTGGATAACCTTCTCCGGCTTCTGGGATTCTTTCGGATCGTTCATGATCTGAGCCATCAGCACTTCTTTCTCATGTGCAATGTACTCAGCGCTTACTTCTTTATCGCTGGTGTACTGCGGTCTCATGGCTGCGATCTGCATAGCTACGTTTGTACCCATCTCTTTAACAGCATCGTTAACAACGTCTGTCTCAATGTCAACCAGAACACCGATCTTACCGCCCATATGAGTGTAGGAAACGATCACACCGTTGTCCTGTTTAACCTGCTGGAAACGACGGATGTTCATATTCTCGCCGATAACAGCGATCTGTCCGGCCAGAGCTTCCTTAACAGTCTTGGTGGTATCAAACTTCCAGGGCTCAGCCAGGAACGCTTCGATGTCGCCAGCCTCAGTCTCCATAGCCTGCTCTGCAACCTGAGCTACATAGTTCTGGAACTTCTCATTCTTGGCAACGAAGTCTGTCTCAGCATTAACCTCAACAACAACGGCTTTCTTTCCGTCATCAGCAACGAGAACCTTGCAAAGACCCTCAGCTGCAATACGGCTGGCTTTTTTCTGTGCGGTAGCCAGTCCTTTTTCTCTCAGCCATTCTACGGCTTTATCCATATCGCCTTCTGTAGCTGTAAGAGCTTTCTTACAGTCCATCATACCAGCGCCTGTTGCTTCTCTTAACTCTTTTACCTGTGCTGCTGTGATAGCCATATCTATCTTCCTCCTGAACTATATTGAAATTAAATAAACATAAAATGCTTTGTTGAGTAAACAGCCGGCCTGCCTTATCGGCAGACCAGACTGTGTGTATACGGAAAAATTATTCCTCTACTTCTTCCTCAACCGGAACTTCAACTTCCTCAGCCTCACCCTGATTTGCCTCGATAACAGCGTCTGCCATCTTGGAAACGATCAGTTTTACGGCGCGGATAGCGTCATCGTTACCCGGGATAACGTAATCCAGCTCTTCCGGATCACAGTTTGTATCGCAGATACCGATCAGCGGGATGCCCAGTGTATGAGCTTCCTGGATACAGATTCTTTCCTTCTTCGGGTCAACTACGAAGATAGCATCCGGCAGTCTCTTCATTTCTTTGATACCGCCAAGGTTCTTCTGCAGTTTCTCCAGCTCTTTCTTCAGCAGGATAACTTCCTTCTTCGGCAGAACTTCGAATGTTCCGTCAGCTTCCATAGCCTCGATCTCTTTCAGACGAGCGATACGGCTCTGGATTGTCTTGAAGTTGGTCAGCATACCACCGAGCCATCTCTCGTTTACATAGAACATACCGCAGCGGGTAGCCTCTGTAGCGATAGCGTCCTGTGCCTGTTTCTTTGTACCAACGAACAGGATGGTGCCGCCCTCAGCAGCGATGTTTGCTACTGCCTTGTAAGCATCGTCTACCATGCCTACAGATTTCTGCAGGTCGATGATGTAGATACCGTTACGCTCTGTGTAGATGTACGGAGCCATTTTCGGGTTCCATCTTCTTGTCTGATGTCCAAAATGAACACCTGCTTCCAAAAGCTGTTTCATTGAAATAACGCCCATGTTTTTGTTCTCCTTTTTGGTTTTTTCTTCCGTGTGCTTCCAGGGTCCACCCACCCGAGGGCATCGGGCACCGGGTTTGCTCCACACACGTGTTTATTTGCAACGTTTGGATTATAGCATAGGATGTTTGTGGTGGCAAGCGGTAAAATGCTGTTTTTTCCTTATTTTGGGGGATTTTTGAGTGCGGGAGGTAGGGACGGTCTTTTTTCTGTTTACCATCTTTCTATCTTATTTTCTTGCATATTATCCGCTTCTATTATATACTTTTAAAACATAATATATTTCTTTTATAATATTGATCACAAGTTGACCATTTTTCCTTTCATATCGATTCAAATTGCAAACAATCCCTCAAAAATATCCTTGACAATTGAATAAAGGCTTTACACTATGGTATAATATCACCAACGAAAGGCGGTGATAGAAAGTGAGTATTGATATGACAGAAAAAGAAAGAACCGATACCCAACTCGCCACACTGTATGATTTAAGACTACAGATCAAAAAAAGTGGTAAAGAAACCTATACTACAGAAGAGTTATTCGAACTACTTGATACCGTAGCCCAGGAAAAAAGCAACAAGTAACAAGTCACTAATGACCTAAGGTGTAAAGTCTTTCTTGAATCTTCAAAAGATTTTACACCTTTTTTCTGTGAACCATTTCTCTACTTTACGTATTTAGTACGAAGCATACTGTCAACCATGTCTGCGGTGATCTCGCCGCGTCCTTTTTTGATGCTGGCATTATCGATCCAGCGGGCATGGAGCTCTTTTATCTCTGCTTCGTCAAGGGTGATCTCGTATTTTGGTCTTACGGACAGAATCAGATCGGTAAGCTCCTGCTCGGTGCATCCAACTTCTGTGTAGAACAGATCACAGTACTCGGGATCTACGTTTCGGTTATGCGCAAGGAATTGAGGCAGGAACTGGGCGCAGGCTGTTCCGTGGGGAATACCATGACTTTCACTTAAGAAATAACCTACAGCATGGGGCATACAGGTTCCGGTCACATGAATGGCAAGGCCTCCATAGATGGATGCATTATACAGCGCTTCGCGGTCTGTAGCGGTAATAGACGCAAAGCCATCTTTCTCTATCTTTTTCAGCCGTTCAAGCAGAATGCGGATACCGCGTACGCTGTAGCAGCGGGATATTTCATTTGCTTTCTTGGCAAAATAACTTTCGATACAATGTGACAGGGCATCGATAGCTGTGGAACAGGTAAACAATTCCGGAAGAGTCAGTGTATAACGGTAATCACCCAGAGAAAGTGTCGGGAAGATTCTGTCATCATTCAGACTCTTTTTTAATCCCTGCAGATTTGTCATTACGGCCACTTTCGTAACTTCGCTGCCTGTGCCTGCTGTAGTTCCAACGCAGACGATTGGAAGCGGTGCATTTTCCCAATTGTAGGAATACAGCTGTTCCTGGCTCATATCCGGATTTGCGGCCAGGATGGAAATACATTTTGCCGCATCCAGTGGGGAACCACCGCCGATGCCGATGATCACGTCAGCTTCCAGGGACTGTGCTACTTTGGCTGCTTCCATACAATCAGCGATCTTTGGATTCTGTCCAATGCCATCGTAGATTGCATAAGACTGGTCGTTTTCTAACATAACTTCAATAACATCATCCAGTGCGCCGCAGGCTTTTGCCGCGGTCTTTCCGGTAACGATCAGACATCGGTCACCCAGTGCTTTGATCTGGGCTGCAGCACCCTTTACACAGCCTTCGCCTGTGATCAGGCGGGTGGGCATGTACATGTTCATATTGACTTCTTTACTCATAGCTTTCTTCCTCCGTTTTTATTCAATTCTTCATTGCCTTTTCAATATCTATTCTACCTGGTGTTATAACTTTTTTCATTTCAACATTAGCAATTTAAGCACACAACTTACCCCTGATACTAACCAGTTACAATTATAGATTCTTTACAGCATCAATGCAAGAAAATATCTTGTCTATGCCCTACTCAAAATGATATAGTAAATAAAAATGGTGTCACACAAATTACACCTGATATAGGAGGAAAAAATTATGATCAGAAGATCCAGAGAATGTGTAAAAGAGCTGCGTGAGCATATGCGTGACGGCGAAGGTACCGTAGAGATCCTTAATCTGGCCACACCGGAGGAGCTTAACGACAAAGGCCGTCTTTTTGCCAAGATCACTCTGCATCCGGGATGCAGCATCGGCTATCATGTACATGAAAAGGATTCAGAAATCTTCTATATTATTAAGGGAGATGCTTCTTACAGTGACAATGGTGAGACTAAGATCATTTCTGCCGGAGATGTGACAGTTTGTCCTGCCGGTACCGGTCATTCCATTGCCAACCATTCCGGTGATGATGTAGAGCTTATTGCCGTAATTGTCTTCGCATAACAAACTATTTCCGGTTGACAAAAAATGTGTTCGCGTGTACATTAAAAGTAGTGAAAAAATCGTTGTCCGAACAGACAAACCTTTTGGACAATGATTTTTTTTGCGCAATATTTTTATTTTACTTTTAGAAAGAAGGAGGCGAAATCATGGACGCAGACAGTTGCAGTAGCGGCGCGGGACCCATACCTATATGTTCAGACGATACAGCATGTCTGTGCCGTTTTGCCTGATAACTTAGATATGTCATACCCGCAGTCCCTGCTTGCTATCATGAATTTCAAGTAAGGAGGTAAAATCGTATGACAGATGCATTAGAGACCCTCAAGACCAGTATCAAGGCTCTTGTAGAGGTCAAAAAGTATGCCACTCTGCGGGATATTCTCAGCACGATGAATGCAGCGGATATTGCATCTCTGCTTGAGGATATTGACGATCAGATGGTACCATTACTCTACCGGCTTCTTCCCAAGGAGCTGGCTGCGGATACTTTTGTTGAGATGGAACCGGATACACAGGAGATGCTGATTCGCGGATTTTCCGACAGCGAGCTGAAGGAAGTCGTAGATGAGCTCTATGTGGATGACGCGGCGGATCTTGTAGAAGAGATGCCCGCCAACGTTGTCAAACGTATTCTGATGACAGCTGACGCTGAGAAACGTCAGATGATCAACAATATTCTGAAATATCCGGACGACTCTGCGGGCAGTATCATGACCACAGAGTTTGTGGAGCTTCGTCCACATATGACGGTGGAGGATGCGATCCTGCATATCCGCCGCAGCGGTATTAATAAGGAAACGATCAATAACTGTTACGTTACGTCAAAGGATCGTCGTCTGATCGGTGTTGTTACGATTCGTGATCTGATCATGAATGAATCCGAGCAGACAATGGATCAGCTTATGGAGGACAATATCATTTCTGTGGAGACCATCACTGACCAGGAGGAAGTAGCCCAGATGTTCTCCAAATACGGTTTTCTGGCTATGCCGGTGGTAGATACCGAATCCCGTCTGGTGGGTATCGTCACGATCGATGACGTACTCGACGTATTGGAAGAAGAGGCTACGGAGGATATCGAGAAGATGGCCGCTATTGTACCGGCAGATAAGCCGTACCTGCGCCAGACGACCTTTGATCTGTGGAAATCCCGTATTCCCTGGCTGATGCTTTTGATGATCTCTGCTACCTTTACCGGCATGATCATCACCAGCTTTGAAAATGCTCTGGCCAAATTCGTCATTCTGACCGCATATATTCCGATGCTGATGGATACCGGCGGTAACTCCGGCGGTCAGTCTTCAGCAACGGTGATCCGTGCTCTCTCTCTGCATGATGTGGAATTTTCGGATCTTCCCCGTGTAATATGGAAAGAGATGCGGGTAGCTCTTCTGTGTGGTCTGACTCTGGCGGTCTGTAATTTTGCGAAGCTGCTTTTGTTCGACCGGCTTGCTGTACCGGTGGCATTGGTGATCTGCCTTACGTTGGTAGTTACGATCTTCTGTGCGAAGGTAATCGGTTGTACGCTGCCGATGATTGCGCACCGTATCGGCTTTGACCCGGCGGTTATGGCAAGTCCGTTTATTACTACTCTTGTGGATGCTATTTCTCTGCTGGTTTATTTCCAGTTTGCTACGCGTATTCTGGGATTGTCGTAATAGAAGGAAGGGACAGAAAACCGCGTTCATGATGGTTCCTCCACCCTCATGGACGCGGTTTTCCTGTTTTATGCGTTGTTTTTAAAAGTTTCTGAATATTTCTTACATTTTATATTACATGTTGTTTTTTTTGTTGCCGCATGTCATAATGAAGCTGCAGATTTTGTCGAAATATCATATTTCGACACCGGAGTCGCTTGCGACTCTTTCTTTTTGCAATTTATTATTTTCGCACAGGAGTGAAACCTATTGCCATGGTATTTTCAAGTTTATTGTTTGTGTTCTTTTTTCTGGCCATTCATCTGGTGGTCTATAATTTCATCCAGCCCAAATATCGAAATACTGTACTTCTGGTCAGCTCGCTGATCTTTTATTCCTGGGGCGGCCCCCGGTATCTGGTGCTTTTGCTTCTGGATACGGCAATTGCCTGGTTTTCTGCTCTTTGCCTGAATCGTTGGGATGAAGACAGTAAAGAAGGTCTTAGGAATCGCCGGATATGTATGATTGCCGGAATAGCAGGCATGCTGCTGATTCTTGGTATTTTTAAATATCTGGGATTCTTCTGTGACACCTTTGCTTTCCTGATTCCGGCACTTGAAGATGTACCTCGTCTGGTACTGCCCATCGGTATTTCATTTTACACCTTCCAGCTGATCTCCTACGTTGTGGATGTGTATCGGAAAGATGTAGAGGCACAGCCGGCTTACTGGAAACTTCTTCTGTATTCCAGCCTGTTCCATCAGTGTATTGCCGGTCCTATCGTGCGATATGAAACCGTAGCTGAAGAGATCGAAGAACGTCATGTATCTATAAATGACTTGTATGCCGGTATCCGCCGTTTTAGTGTTGGTCTGGCAAAAAAAGCTGTACTGGCCAATGGATGTGCTTCTGTGGCAGATACCTTGATGCCTGCTGGTGTGGAATCACTTTCTGCACAGCCGGCCATGGCCATCTGGCTGGGTATGGTATTTTATATGCTGCAGATTTACCTGGATTTTTCCGCGTACTCGGATATGGCGATCGGTATGGGACGTATGGTTGGTTTTCACTATATGGAAAACTTTAATTATCCTTACATGGCTGTATCTGTGCAGGATTTCTGGAGAAGATGGCACATTTCTCTGAGCTCATTTTTCAGAGATTATGTTTATATTCCCTTGGGCGGCAGTCGTTGTTCTCAGCAGAAATATATCCGCAATATGATCGTTGTCTGGTTTCTGACAGGTCTGTGGCATGGAGCCAGCTGGAATTTTATTTTCTGGGGACTGTACTATCTGATCTTTCTCCTTCTCGAAAAATTTGTGATCAACGACAAGATTCCCGGAGCACTGAAGCATGTATACACACTGGCTGTTGTGTATTTTGGCTGGATACTGTTTCGTTTTACAGATCTGCATGAGCTTGGAACAGCACTTAAAGGCATGCTTGGCCTCGGCGGCGGTTTTACCAGTATGGCAGTTACCACACAGTTTGTAGGTCATATTTTCTTCCTTCTCTTTGCGATCGTCGCAGTTACTCCCCTGGGCAAACGCCTTCGCCGAGCGCTGTACGAGCTTGGTAAAGAAAGCAGTGTTCTTTACAATATTCTGAATGTTACGGAAATGCTGACGCCGGTATTCCTTTTGCTTCTTTCGCTTCTGGCTCTGATTGGCGACAGCTATAACCCGTTTTTGTATTTTCAATTTTAAAGAGGTAATCTATGAAAGACAAAAAGCTGATCTCTCAGCAAAAAAAAGTAACCCGCCAGTTCCGCACCATCGGCTGCATGCTGTTTATTTTTGTACTGCTGTTGGGTGCGCTTCTCGGACTTCTGGTACCGCTCAGACCAGATGTCTCAGAAGTAGAAAACCGTACATTGACTAAATTCCCGGAATTTACCCTGGAAACATTTTTAAACGGAGAATATTTCTCGGATATCTCCACATGGTATTCCGACACTTTCCCGCTGCGTGATCAATTTATCACAGCCAACCAGAAGATCACGGCACTTTACGGTCCAAAGACAAACGAACAGGTGCTCGGTGCAGATGTGCAGGCAGATGAGATTCCTACAGAAACCACTTCTGTACAGCCAGATACTTCACAGGCAACGTTGTCTCAGACAGACTCTTCAACTGACACTCAGTCTCAGGTCGGCAACGGTGAACCTGTCCTTCCCAATTCCTATCAAATGGAAGAAGCTGTACAGGACCAGATTCAGAAGCGTCTGTACGTAAAGGATGGCGCTGCCTATACGATCTACGGCTTTGACCAGTCTGCTGCCGACATTTATACCAAAGCATTGTCAAATGCGGCTGCTGAGCTTTCGGGACAGACAAATGTGTACTCCATTCTTGTACCCTTAAATTCGGGTGTCATGTTGGATGAAAAGACCCTGGAAAGCCTGGGCGGATCTGACCAGAAACAAACGATTTCGTATTACTATAATTCCTACTCAGGTGTTACCGGTGTCGAAACCATAGATACTCTGCGTGAGCACAACAGTGAATACCTGTATTTTCGCACAGATCATCACTGGACAGCTCTGGGTGCCTATTATGTCTATCGCAATTTCTGTCAGGTGAAGGGATGGACACCCAATGAACTGGATTCCTATGAGACGATGCAGTTTACTCCGTTTCTTGGTACATATTACACAAAGCTGAACAAGCCTGCCGATATGGAAGCCAATCCGGATACGGTCACTGCCTATATTCCCCACGGCACCAACACAATGACCTATCAGGATAAAGACGGTAAGGAATACGAATGGAATGTCATCCGCGATGTCAGCAAACGATCTGCCGGTTCCGGATATTCCACGTTTATTGCCGGTGACAATCCTATGTCCGTCATCCAGAATCCGAACATTACCGATGGTTCTTCCTGTCTGGTCCTCAAGGAATCCTATGCCAACTGCCTTGTTCCCTTCCTTGTGGATCATTATCAGACGATCTATATTGTAGATTTCCGTTATGCCAATGTAAATGTAGTGGATTTCATTAAGGAAAAACAAATAAAAGATTTTATCGCTGTCAACAATATTGGTATCATTAATTCCGAAAAAGTTGCCACGACGATCAAAGGATTATTATGATCCCGTTAGCGACGTATGTAACAAGACGCATAATAAACAGGGGCTGTCCGACGAATTCGGGCAGCCCCTGTTACTATCTGCATTTTTTCTATTAAATAAAGTGCCACTTTATTTATTTGCTTATGCCTTCTCGATCTTAACGGCACATACCTTGTACTCCGGAATTCTTGCATACTTATCCAGAGCTGCATTGGTCAGCCAGTTGGCATTTCCATCCGGGAAGTGGAAAGGCATCCAGCTCTCACCCGGGGATGTCTTGGTGCCCACACGGGCTGTAGACTCGATGGAACCACGGCGTGAGGAAACGCGAACTTTATCGCCATTCTTGATTCCCAGCTTATCTGCATCCACAATGTTCATCTCAATGAAGGATTTACCTTCGATCTCCATAAGCTCCGGTGTCTTACCAGTCATGGCTCTTGTCGTGTAGTGATACAGGATACGACCGGTCATCAGAATGATCGGATAATCCTCATCCGGCAGCTCCGCAGACGGTACATACTCGGCAGGATAGAACCATCCAAGGCCACGGGTGAATTTGCCCACATGCATAATATATGTACCCGGATGATCCTTGGTCGGGCAGGGCCACTGCAGACCGCGTCCACCCACTTCTTCGCTGTCCAGACGGGCATGGCTGATACCGCCAAAGCTCGGAGTAACGGAAGCGATCTCATCCATGATCTCTGCTGCGGTCATATGCTTCTGGGGATATCCCATGCGGTTCATCAGATCGATGATGATATCCGTATCCAGTCTTGCTTCACCAGGTGAATCGATAGCTTTGCGCACACGCTGTACACGACGCTCTGTGTTGGTAAAGGTACCCTCTTTCTCCAGATAGCTGGCACCCGGAAGAATAACATCCGCATACTGGGCAGTCTCTGTCATAAACAGTTCCTGGATCACAAAGAACTCCAGATTCTTGAGAGCCTTGATGATATGGGTAGTATCCGGATCGGTAACCACCGGATCCTCACCATAGATATACAGTCCCTTCACCTCGCCGGTGATGGCTTTCGGGAAAACATCCGTCGCATGAGTACCCGGTGTATGATTCAGCGGCACACCCCATGCTTTTTCAAATTTCTCAACGACCTCGGGATTGGCAACCTTCTGGTATCCCGGGAAGTCGCCGGGCTGTGCACCCATATCACATGCACCCTGTACATTGTTCTGGCCACGCAGCGGATTGACACCACAGCCTTCGCGGCCAAGCTTACCTACTAACAAAGCCATATTTGACATGGACATTACACCTTCTGTACCGGTGGAATGCTCGGTAACACCCAGACAGTAAATAATGGGCGCTTTATCGGCCTTTGCGTACATACGGGCTGCCTCCCGCAGATCATCTGCGTTAATGTGGCAGATCTCTGCTACACGCTCCGGTGTGTATTCTTTTACGATCTCTTTGATCTTATCGTATCCTTCGGTGCGCTCTGCAATGAATTTATCATCCTGCAGACCTTCCTCAATGATGACATGCATCATACCGTTGGCAAACGCTACATTGGTACCGGGTTTCAGTTTCAGATGGATATCCGCTCTCTTGGCTAACCCGATGTCACGCGGATCTACAACGATCAGTTTACAACCACGCTGTACAGCCTGACGGATCTGCATACCTACAACAGGATGTGCTTCTTCCGGATTGGAACCTACCAGCATGATCACATCCGGTTTCCGGGTAATATCCTCGATCGGGTTTGTCATAGCACCGGAACCAAGGGTCATAGCCAGACCGGAAACAGACGCAGAGTGACATACGCGGGCACAGTTATCTGTATTGTTGGTACCAAAGCAAGTACGTACCATCTTCTGCACCATATAGATATCTTCGTTAGGTGAACGTGAGCAGGCAAAACCAGCCAGAGCATCGGAACCATACTGTTTCTTGATCTCCATGAATTTGGATGCTACCAGATCCAGTGCCTCATCCCAGGTGGCGCGCTCGAATTCTCCGGTCTCCTTATTTTTGATCAACGGATATTTCAGTCGCTCCGGTGACTGGGCAAAGTCAAAGCTTCCGCTTCTGCCTTTAACACAAAGCAGACCTTTGTTAGACGGTCCATCGTATGCTTCTGTATCTACAACTTTGCCGTCTTTTACCAGTACATAATACTGACAGCCGGTGGCACAGTGCGGACATGTGGTGAGTACTTTCTTTTCCACCTGATATTTGCGGTATTTTTTACGGCGTTTCATGGACAGCGCGCCTGTAGGACAGGCTGCCACACAGTTGCCGCAGGACTCACATTTTGAAGTAAACCAGGTATCATCAAAGGGAGCGCCGATGATAGAGGAAAATCCTCTGTTCATGGTATCGATGGCACCGCAGCCTACGATCTCGTTACAGGTATTTACGCAGCGGTGACACAGGATACATTTATTCGGGTCATAAGTAAAGAATTTGTTTGTATCATCGATGGGTTTCGCTTTCTGCTCCACAGAATAGCTGGTCTTTTCCACACCATATTCCACACACAGATCCTGAAGCTTACAGTCACCGTTGGCCTCACAGTTAAAGCAGCTGATGGAATGCTCACTTAACAGCAGATCCAGTGTTTTTCTTCTGGAGTCCACTACTTTTGCGGACATGGTATCCACTTCCCAGCCCTCTGAACATTGAGCTGTACATGCGGTATCCACCCAGCTTCTGCCATTGGCGGTGATCTCTACTACACAGATGCGGCAGGAACCGTCAGGAAGCAGATTCTCCAGATAACATAAGGTGGGAATCTTAACACCAATCTTTTTTGCAGCGGCCAGAACCGTTGTTCCTTTTTCTACTTCAACGGGAATCCCGTTAATTTTCAGATGAATCATATTCCATGTCCCCCCTTATCGAACTTCGATAGCTGCAAATGGGCAGTTGTCCTTGCAGGTGCCGCACTTGATACATTTGGCAGTATCGATGGTATGCGGTGCTTTCTTTTCACCGGAAATAGCGCTTACCGGACAGTTGCGGGCACATTTTCCGCAGCCCTTACATTTATCGGGATCAATCACGTAATTCTGCATAGCCTTGCAGACATGCGCGCGACATTTATGTTCCTGAATGTGTTCTATATATTCTTCCCGGAAATTCTTGATCGTACTTAATACAGGAAGCGGTGCGCTCTTTCCGAGACCGCAAAGCGAACGTTCTTTTACGAATACTGCTGTTTCTTCCAGTTTTTCCAGATCTTCCATCGTACCCTTGCCGGCAACGATCTTTTCCAGGATCTCCAGCATTCTCTTGGTACCGATACGGCAGGGACCGCATTTTCCGCAGGATTCACGCTGCGTAAATCCCATAAAGAAACGGGCAACCTCTACCATACAGGTGTTCTCATCCATAACGACAAGTCCACCGGAACCAACGATGGCACCGTATTTCTTTACAGAATCGAAATCAAGCGGCACATCCAGATGTTCTTCGGTGAGACATCCGCCGGACGGACCACCGATCTGCACAGCTTTGAATTTCGCACCATTTTTCAGGCCGCCGCCGATATCGAAAATGATCTCCCGAAGGGTTGTACCCATCGGAACCTCGATCAGACCGGTATTCTGAATAGAACCGGTCAGAGAGAAAGTCTTGCATCCCGGGCTGTTCTCTGTACCGATGGAGCGGAACCATTCGGATCCTTCCAGAATGATCTTCGGTACGTTGGCGTATGTCTCTACATTGTTTAATACAGTGGGTTTTGCCCAAAGACCCTGTTCTACAGTTCTGGGCGGCTTAACTCGCGGCATACCGCGATTGCCCTCGATGGATGCTGTCAGCGCGGAACCTTCACCACATACAAAAGCACCTGCACCGCGGTTGATATGCATATGGAAGTTAAAACCGGTACCCAGGATATCATCTCCCAGAAGTCCTCTGCTCTCCAACTCTGCAATAGCGCTGCGCAGACGTTTAACGGAGTTGGGATACTCTGCACGAACGTAAATATAACCATGCTGTGCTTTAACGGCATAGGCAGCAATCATCATACCTTCGATCAGGCGGAAAGGATCACCCTCCATAACGGAACCATCCATAAATGCACCCGGATCGCCTTCGTCACCGTTACATACCACGTAGCGTGTGGTCTCTTTCTGTGCAGCAACCTGTTTCCATTTGCGTCCTGCCGGGAAACCACCGCCGCCGCGGCCGCGAAGACCGGATTTGTCGATCTCATCGATGATCTGGTCCGGTGTCATCTCTGTCATAGCTTTCTGTAATGCCCCAAAACCACCGCTGGCCAGATACTCATCCAGAGAACCGGCATCAAATTTGCCGCAGTTTTCCAGAACGATTCTGGTTTGCTTAGCGATAAACGGAATCTCCTCAGGAGCTTTATAAGATTTTCCATTCTGGGAGTACAGAAGGCGCTCCACCACGCCATCACCCAGAACACTGGTCGTAAAGATCTCTTCACAGTCATCCAGCTGTACTTTTGTATACTGAATAACATCTTTTCCCTTCTGAATACGAACAAGGGGGCCAAGTTCACAGATACCCTGACATCCGGTCTTCTTGATGCCCAGGTTGGTATCATGGTCATGTCCGCCGCAGGAAGAAAAATCCAGAACTACGCCGGGCACATCCTTCGTTATTTCCAGAAATTTGTTGTAGATCTTCTCTGAACCGGTGGCAATACAGCCTGTACCGGAACAGACCAGAATTCGGCAGTCATAAGCTTCCAGCTGTTTTTTCGCTGTTTCACGGCTGGCATTTAATGCATCTATTGTCTGGATCATTCCGTCTCACCTCCTCTAAGCTCATCGATCAGAGCCTCTGCTGCTTCCGGTGTCATTCTCGGATGAACTTCTTCGTTGACCATCATGGTCGGTGCCAGACCACAGGCACCCAGACAGGATACTGTCTCCACCGTAAACATCATGTCGTCTGTAGTATGCTTCTCAGGACTTAAACCCAGCTTCTTATACAGAGCTTCCAGCACCGGCATGGACTTCTTTACATGACAGGCTGTACCATCGCACACTTTGATCACATATTTACCCTTGGCCTCAAAAGAAAAATTCTCATAAAACGTTGCAACAGAATAGGCTTTTGCTTTTGTTACACCGATCTTCCCAGCCACATAGTTCAGAAGCTCCGCAGGCAGATAACGGTATTCCGCCTGAATATCCTGCATGATGGGGATCAGTGAGGCTGGATTTGGACCATATGTACTGATGATCTCATCCGCCTTGTCGTAATAAGACTGTTCAAGCATAAGATTTGTGCCTCCTTACGGTATTTGTGAAAAACTATATAACCCGAATTGCCGTTTTTAGAAAATTATACATACTTTTCCTAAAAACCTTTAATATATTTATTATATTTTCCCACGAACCATATGTAAACCCAGCATGTTCTATGATAATTTTACATATTATTCCTACATTTTGCACAAACCGTTTGTTATTTTTGACAAGACGATATCATTTCATCATTACTCAATTTTACGTTCTTAAGTGATCGGGGCTGTTCTGAACAGTTTTCTTTATCCTCCCGCTCTTTTATCTGTATATATATCTCGGGAGTATTTACATTTGTCATATATTGCTCAGGAGCCTTGCACTCATACACTGTATACCCGATTTTATCAAGAAAACCAAAGACTTTCCCTTTCCCCTGCGTAATCTCCTCCCGTATGCCATCTGCCAGATCACGATGGTAAACAGCGATCAGAGGCTCTTTTCTGTCGCCGTGTTTCAGTACAGTTACGGCAGACTCACTTTTTTCGCTTGCCGAAAGTAAATTTTCCAGTTCCGTCACAGGAATCAACGGGATATCCACACCGAGCACAAGGCATTTTTCCTGTTTTGCCCTTCGAAGGCAGCTTTCCAGACCTCCCAGAGGCCCTTTCTCTGGAAATCGGTCCGGGGTCACAGGAACCGGACACCTTTTACCACGATACCCGGACACCTGAATATCCTGAATACCAAGTTCTCTTCCCTTCTCGATCTGCAGCTCGAGAAATGATTTGTCTCCGATACAGAGATCTGCTTTATCTGTCCCCATGCGGCTGCTTTTTCCTCCGGCCAGTACGATCATAGAATAGTTTTCATATGTCATTTTTCTGCATCTCCCTCTTTTTCTGTTTTTATGCTACCGCAATTTCAGACATGAATCAACCTGCTGTTGAAAAAATGCTCTGTCCATTATATTATTGGTATAGACATGAACAGGAGGAGTTACCTATGGAGATCCAGAATCATTTTTTCCAAAAACCGCTGACCTGTTCCCTGAAACATCGATTTATCGGACGCCAGGGAGACATATATGAGAAAGAAGAACCGGTGCTGTGTGAACACAGCATGCATGTGCTTGTGAATGATCTGATGAGAATGGATTTTGTCTGTCTGCCTCAGTTTCTTCCTGAACTGATTCTGGGCCATCTCGTCACGGAAGGCTACATCCATCGGGCCGCTGAGGTCGAATCCCTGTACATATCCTCTGACGGATCAAACGCTTCTGTTACCTTAAAAGAGCTGAACACTCCGGAGCCGATGCCGGATGTCATTCCCGCATACTGGGAAGCCGAATGGGTCTTTGCTCTTGCTGACCGTTTTTCCCAGGGGATGCCTGTGCACGAGCAGACCTGTGCCACCCACAGCTGTTTTCTTGCCAGAAAAACGGAGCTTCTTTTTCAGTGTGAAGATATCGGACGGCACAATGCCATCGATAAGGCCATTGGTTTCGCCCTGATAAACGATATTGATCTGCAAAAATGTCTGTTGTATTCCAGTGGACGTATGCCCGCAGACATGGCAGCCAAGGCGATCCGGGCAGGGATTCCCGTGATGGCAAGTAAAGGAGCCCCTACCACCAGCGCAGTAAAACTGGCCAAAAGGCACAAACTGACGCTTTTGTGTGCTGCCCGGAAAGACAGAATGAAACTGTACGCAGATCCTTCGCGTGAATAATTCTTTGCTTAACAAATACCTGAAAATTTAATGGAATAGAAAGGCGTACTTTTATGTCTAGATTTATTGCATATACTACTGGCCGTGATCTGCTGATGAGCCAGATCCTGCCTCTTCCCACGGAAACTGTTTCCATTGAATCTCTGTATGGACGCATCCTGGCTCAGGATATTACCGCAAAAGTAAATGTACCTTCCTTTGACCGCTCGCCCTACGATGGCTATGCTTTTCGTTCTGAGGATACCGCCGAGGCATCCAAAGATCATCCGATAACTTTGCGCATTCTGGAAGAAATCCCTGCCGGCAGTGTGTCCCATTATCCCGTGACCAAAGGCTGTGCCGCAAAAGTACTGACCGGTGCACCGATTCCCGAAGGGGCGAATGCCGTAATCAAATTTGAACAGACGGAATTTACCGCTGAGGCGGTGACAATTTTTACTCCCTGCAAAAAAGACAGCAACATCGTCAAAACCGGTGAAGACGTGAAAACCGGCGATGTTCTGGCCAAAGCCGGAACAAAGATCGATACGGGTCTGGCCGGAACACTGGCTTCCCAGAACATTACCTCTGCCCTGGTCTATCGGATCCCCCGCATCGGTATTTTATCCACCGGAACGGAGATTTTAGAACTTGGCGCTGAGAGCGTTCCAGGAAAAATTTACGATTCCAACAGATATATGCTCAGCGCTGCTGTACAGAACATGGGCTTTACCCCTGTGTTATACGGCCCGGCGGTGGACCGAACGGAGGATATCTGTGCATTGATCCAAAAAGGACTCTGTGAATGCGATGCACTGCTGATCACCGGCGGTGTGTCTGTAGGTGATTATGATCTGACACCGGCAGCTATGGACATGGCCGGTGCCGAGACACTGTTTCGTGGTGTGGATATGAAGCCCGGCATGGCCTGCGCCTATGGTATATATGATGGCAAACCCATCTGTGGTCTGTCCGGAAATCCGGCCTCTGCCATCACAAATTTTCACGCTATTGCGGCGCCGGTCTTAAGAAAGCTCAGCGGCCAGACAGATTGTCTCCCAAAAGAAATTTCTGTAAAACTGATCAACGGTTTCCGCAAAAAAAGTCCCGGAACACGTTTTCTTCGCGGAATACTGGATCTTTCTGATGGAACAGTGCGCATGTTTGTTCCCAGAGAGCAGGGAAATGTGGTGCTGAGCAGTACGATTGGCTGTAATGTTATTGCCATAATTTCTGCGGGAAGTGACGCAATTCCGGACGGAGCTGAATTGAAAGGATTTTTGATCTAAAATACTGTTGAATTTTATGGAAACACAACTGGAGGAATACAGATGAACACTATTCCCATCATCGGTTTTTCCGCATACTCCGGAACCGGAAAAACTACATTAATTGAACAGATCGTGCGCGTCCTCAAAAGCCAGGGATACCGGATCGCAGTCATCAAGCACGATGCCCATCAGTTTGAAATTGACCAGGAAGGCAAAGATTCCTGGCGTTTTTCCCAGGCCGGTGCAGATATGACCATTATCAGCTCTCAGGATAAGACTGCTATGATCGAGCAGCGGGAAATAAACTTTACAGATCTGATTGCCATGATACACGACGTGGATCTGATTCTTGTAGAAGGGTATAAACAGGAAAGGATACCCCGCATCGGCATCAGCCGAAAAGCTGCCGGGAAAGGACTGCCTCATGCTGCAAAGGAGTATATTGCGGTGGTGACGGATGATGAGGTTCTGTCTGCCAAATATGATCCTGTGTTTTCCCTGGATGATGTTCAGGGAATCAGTGATTTTATCAAAAAGAAGGCAAAGATTTGAGCCAAGGGGACAAGTCCCCTTGGCTCATTATCTTTTTCTGGCTTCGCACAGAAATACGGTGCCCGACAGCAACAATATGATTATCCAAAACGCAGCCTGGCTCTCATCTCCTGTTTTTACCTTTGTCTCGCTTCCATCCTGCGGTTTTTCTTCATCTTTGGAATCATTCTCCGGAACATCTTCAGAAGCCGCTGTCACATAGGCTTTGACTTTTGTACTCCCCGCATAATCCACATCCTCCGCCTCCTGAGCCAGCGCAGCTTTTGGGAAGCTCAGGAAACCGATACCGCAAAAGAGAAGAAAAATCATAATACTTCGTATCAGAGTTTTCTTTGTAAAAATTTGATCTTTTCTACTGTGCATTAACGTTTACAATTTTTGTATAGAAGTTCAGCGTACCGGAATATGCGCCACCCCAGACACTGAGATCCTTGCCGTATAACTGATTAAGATTTAATCTCAATTGATTGGTATGCTCCTGCCCTGCGTTAGTGAATGCGATGAACATAAATCCATTCTCATACCACGTTCCATCCTGGACATCCGTATTCTGATTATACATCTGATACGTAAGGGAACACTCGGGAACCTCTCCCTGCAGCATAAATGGATCATTTGCTGTTTCTGCAGTTTTATCTTTCACCAGGACAGCAATTCCCTGACCAGCCGCTAAACCATCAGCTTTTACACAAGACACCGTAATATCTACAGAAGAATAGACATCTGCATCTGTTGTAGGCTGCTGCAGCGTCCCAAAATCAACAGTCTGCGGAATGGTAATAAGATAATCCGGTTTATTCTGATTTTCCGTAACATTTGCGGTTACTTCAGTATCTCCCCTTTGCTGCTTTTCATCTGA
>JAEDOO010000022.1 GCA_016301965.1 Lachnospiraceae bacterium
TTACCGGATCTGCCTCGGCGTCACCCCGTATTTTTTCTTAAACATCCGGTTAAAATAAGATAGATTATCAAAACCGCTTTTCTGGGCAATCTCCAGCACACTGTCTGACGTCGCCCCCAGCATCCGGTGGGCCATAGTCAGGCGGTAATCGTTGAGATAACGCACAAAGCTGGTTTTCATGTGTATCTTGAAAAACTTCATAAAATGGGACTCGCTGTAGTGACAAAGCTCTGCCATCTGCGCTACGGTAATCGGCTCCCGATAATGCTCCTGCACGTAACGGACAATAAATTTGAGCTTCTCCAAGGTTTTTTCCTGGATACCGCTCATTCTCTCCGACTGAAGATGAGAAGACAGCAGAAACATCAGCTGAAAAAGTCCGCCCTTGACCGCCAGCTGATACCCCTGCGGTCTATTGTCACAAAGTCTGTCCATCTGTTTTATCGTGGCCGAAAACTGGTCATAATAAGAAAGGCCGGGATGGATATGCTGTTCCACGGGGAATTTCCCCGCAAACAGCGGTTCCAGAAACTGTCGGGAACAAAGGTCCTCCGAACCGGACAGAAGCATCTCCGGGCGAAACAGAATATTTTCATATTCCATCTTTTCCCCGCATAGTTCTTCAATAGAATGCAGATGTCCCGGAAGCACTGCGACGATGCTGCCCGCCTCCACCACGTATCGATTAAAATCCACATGCACCACACCGCTGCCCTTCTGGATCACGATGAACTCCATCTCCTCGTGCCAATGGTGAGGTACACAGGGAAAATCCAGCGGAATACTGCACAGATAAGTATTGTAGGGAAAAGCACTGTCGGTGTGCACTTTGTTTTCTCTGTATTTTTGAAATTCCGTAAGATCCATAAGGCCTCCTTACTGCTTTTGTCCTGTAATGATAGTATTGTACAATAATTGCGTGGTATTCTGCAAGAAAATGTGATTTTTTGATCGTATAATTCAAGCATGAAAAGGGAACAAGGAAACCAGTTTACATCATAGATTTTTGAAAAGGAGAACTGTTATGACTATGGAAAAGAAACTTTCACAGCTGTTAAATAAACCGATCTACGACTGCACCGATCTGGAGCTTTACAATGCTCTTTTACAAATCGTACAGGACATGGCAAGAGAAAAAGAGACCGAAGATGGCAAAAAGAAAATCTATTATATTTCCGCCGAATTTCTGATCGGCAAGCTTTTATCCAACAATATGATCAATCTGGGCATCTACGATGAAGTCAAAGAACTGCTGGCCAAAAACGGTAAAGATCTCTGCCACATCGAGGAGCTGGAGCAGGAACCCTCCCTGGGAAACGGCGGTCTTGGACGACTGGCAGCCTGCTTTCTGGATTCCATCGCCACGCTGGGTTACACCGGCGCCGGTATCGGCCTGAACTATCACCTCGGACTGTTCAAGCAGGAATTTGACCAGAGGCTGCAGAAAGAGACAAAGAATCCCTGGATTGCAGAAAAGAGCTGGCTGACAAAAACAGACGTAACGTATCCTGTAAAGTTCAAGGATTTCACTTTGCAGGCCCGCATGTACGAAATTGCTGTAACCGGCTACCACAACCGCACCAACAAACTGCACCTGTTTGATGTAGATACCGTGGACGAAAACATTGTAGGCGATGGTATCAGCTTTGACAAAAACGACATTGCCCACAATCTGACTTTGTTCCTGTACCCGGATGACAGCGACGAAGAAGGCAGAAAGCTGCGTATCTATCAGCAATACTTCATGGTCAGCGCAGCAGCCCAGATGATACTGGATGAATGTATTGCCAAAGGCAGCAACCTTTACGATCTCAACGAGTACGCTGTGATCCAGATCAACGATACGCACCCCACCATGGTTATTCCGGAGCTGATCCGTCTGCTTGTTCTTAAGGGTCTTTCCGTGGATGACTCCATCGAGGTAGTGAAAAAGACCTGTGCCTACACCAACCACACTATTCTGGCAGAGGCACTGGAAAAATGGCCGGTACATTATCTGAAAGAAGTCGTACCGCAGCTGATGCCGATCATCGAAATTCTGGATGATAAGGTACGCAGACAATACGCTGACGAGAGTGTAGCCATCATTGACCGCTACGATGTGGTACACATGGCTCATATCGATATTCACTACGGCTTCAGCGTTAACGGTGTAGCTGCGCTGCATACAGATATTCTGAAAAACTCTGAGCTGAACAATTTCTACCGTCTGTATCCGGAGAAATTCAATAACAAGACCAACGGTATCACCTTCCGCCGCTGGCTTCTGCACTGCAATCCTGAACTTACACAGGCGATCACGGGATGGATCGGCAATGGATTTAAAAAGGATGCCATGGAGCTTGAGCGCCTGATGGAATCCTTAGATAAGGAAGAAGTTCTTACCCGCCTGCTGCAGATCAAACAGGACAACAAACATGCGGTTGCCGAATATCTGAAAGAGACCCAGGGACTTACCCTGAATGAAAACTCTATCTTCGATATCCAGGTAAAACGTCTGCATGAGTACAAACGCCAGCAGATGAATGCCCTGTATGTGATCTATAAATATCTCGAAATCAAGAAAGGTAATCTGCCGGAAACACCTATTACCGTGATCTTTGGTGCCAAGGCCGCTCCGGCTTACACCATCGCCAAGGATATCATCCATCTGATCCTGTGTCTGCAGGAGATCGTTAACAACGATCCGGAGGTCAGCCCGTACCTCAACGTGGTCATGGTAGAAAACTATAACGTCACACTGGCAGAAAAGCTGATCCCTGCCTGCGATATTTCTGAGCAGATCTCTCTGGCATCCAAGGAAGCCAGCGGTACCGGAAACATGAAATTCATGCTGAACGGTGCGGTAACTCTGGGTACAGAGGACGGTGCCAACGTAGAGATCCATGAGCTGGTGGGCGATGACAATATCTACATCTTCGGTGCTTCCAGCAACGAGGTTATTGATCATTACACCAACGAAGATTATATTGCCCGCGACTACTACGAAAACGATCCGGTGATCCACGAAATCGTAGACTTCATCACCGGTCCCGAGATGCTGGCTGTAGGCTGTGATGTGAACCTGTATCGCCTGAAAAATGAGCTTGTCAACAAAGACTGGTTTATGACCTTCCTGGATTTCAAGGATTATACCGCTAAGAAGGAACAGGCTTTCGCAGATTACACCGACCGTATGGCCTGGGCAAAGAAAATGCTGGTCAATATCAGCAAGGCCGGATATTTCTCCTCTGACAGAACTATCGAGGAATATAACAGAGTTGTCTGGAAGCTAAACTAATCATTGGGGACGGAGTTTTCTGGCTCTCATAAGCAAGAAACAGCAGTCAGATCATGGCTATGATCCGGCTGCTGTTTTTGGATATACCCAACCAAGCAAGCAAAACATCTGTTTACGTAATGGTTATTTACATAATATCGCTCTTCAATGTCTCCTCATCCAGCAGGTTCATCTGTGCACTCACTTCAATCAGGAGATTCTCCACGCAGAACATGTTGATTGCGGTTGCAAAGAAATCAAGCAGGATACTGACGGCCGCTGCCACAGCGATGGCCTCTCCGGGAATTCCAAGCTGGGTGAACAATACACTGAGTGCCACTAGTGTTCCTCCCACCACTGAAGGTGTGGCGGATGCAAGAACAAAGCTTCCGATAAAGGCAAGAATCAGCCAGAACGGGCTCGTTGCGATGCCGTAGCTCTGGGCAAGACTTAAGGAAATGCCCATATACATAGCAACATGACCGGGCGAGATGATCATCGTTCCCATGGGAAGACCAAAGTTCACAAGCTTCCTGTCAATACCCAGCCTTTTTGTACAGACCTCCACATTGGTGGCGAAAGCTGCTGAGGAAGAAGCTGTGGTCAGACAAATCAAAAACACCGGCATCACCTTCTTGATCAGGAGGAGCGCGGAAACCTTTCTGCGCAGGACGGTAAATACCAGCAGAATCGGAAACAGCAGCGCAGTTACCAGCATGATCACAAGGATAGAACGATAGAATTGGAGAACAACCGCAAAGCTGTCTCCCAGAATCATATCCAGAATTACACCGAATACCAGAAAATGCAGCAGCGAAGTAATTCCCTCCGCAATGATATTAATCATATAGGTCAGCTGGGTGAGAAGGGTCGAGATATGGGAAACCTTGCTTCCCAGCATCAGTATGGCCACGCCGCCCATCACTGCCACAATAATAATCTGTATCAGATTGCCCTCCGTAAAGGGAGTAAACAGATTATCCGGTATCAGATCCAGCAGCAGGCCCAGCAGTCCGGAAAGCTCAAATCTTCCGCCATTTCCAAACCGCAATCCGAAAAAGGGCAACATGAGAAAAAGATGCAGAACCCCCATCAAGATGGAGACCACAAAGAAGAAACTCAGCAGCTTTTTCCCGATTTTTCCCAGAGTTTCCATGTTGCCCATTTCAGTGATGGCCCCCAAAACGGTCAGGAATATCAAAGGTCCCGACACAGCTGTTAATAGACCCATGAAGGTATCTGTAATGGGTGCAACAAAATTGGAAGAAATCGCAAGCCGGGTCT
The DNA here is from genome assembly GCA_016301965.1 of Lachnospiraceae bacterium. Taxonomy (GTDB): domain Bacteria; phylum Bacillota; class Clostridia; order Lachnospirales; family Lachnospiraceae; genus UBA11957. The sequence continues at coordinate 4,544 of JAEDOO010000022.1, forward strand.
CAGCAGGAAGAAGCTGGCAGATTCCCCCCAGCACAAGTGCAGCTACAATCCCAAAGATCAGCTTAACCGTCTGTGAAAACGGTTCCTTTTGCGGCATGAATACGATAATATTTTTCCCGTTTCGATGCTGCCAGATAGGATATGCCCCCATAGTCGACACTAGTCCGGGCAGAATATTGCCGGATTCCGCATCATTCTCAAAGGGATCAACGGCTTCTCCCACAACCGAAAGCTCGATTCGCAGTCGTTGAAAACGCTTAACGCATTTCAGTTCAAACACGGCCTGTTCACCAAACCGTTTTGCATACTTCAGCAAGATTTCCTCCAGAGTCAGACGAAAACACAGATTGCTTTTGCTGTCTACCTTATATTTTTGCATAAAATCGCTGACATCCTGACTGGCTTTGTCAATACTTACATTATCAAAGGTATATTGGTTCATCATTCATCGTCATTCTGCTAATTCAGCCTGAAAAATCAGATATTCTTTCCCTTTCTTTAGTTCTCCACTTACCGCACGCTATCTTTTTTCACACGGTATCGCATACATTATACTGCAGCTCGAAAGAAAATAATACTGTTTTTTGGACTGTTTTCAATATCTGTTTGAGCCCTTCCGGTCTGTCCATTCGTCAACTCAGCAGACTCACTGGTATTTCGAGAACTACAATCAACTCTGCCATAAAATAAACCATTAGGGAGATAAAAACCATTATTCTCCGTCCCAAATATATTGACAAACTGCTCATACTGTATATAATAATATATATACAGTATGAGCAGTTGTTTTGTGCACACAAAAAGGAGAATCTCTTGAAAATCATTATTACCCCACAATCTGAACTTCCGATATATGCGCAGATCGAAGATCAGATCAAAGAACAGATACTAAACGGAGAACTGAAGGAAGGCTGTGTACTTCCGTCGATCCGTAAGCTGGCCAAGGAAACCGGAGTCAGCGTGATCACTACCACCAGAGCTTACAGTGACCTGGAAAAGCAGGGATTTATCGCCTCCGTTCAGGGCAAAGGCACCGTTGTCCTGCCTCAGGACAATGCCTTTTTACGGGAACAGTATCTCAAACGGATCGAGGACAGCCTGTCCTCGGCAATTATTGCAGCGCAGACCATCAACATGCCCCAGAAAGAGCTGATCTCTCTGCTCGAAACGCTGTGGCAATTGGATACTACAGGAAAGGATATGTTATGAATCTTATAGAAGTAAACCATCTTTCAAAGTCTTACGACGGTTTCCAGTTACAGGACATCAGTTTTTCCCTGCCTGCTGGATTTATTATGGGCTATGTGGGCCAGAACGGCGCAGGAAAAACCACCACATTAAATGCGATGATGCATCTGATCGTTCCCGACAGCGGCGATGCATCCATCGACGGTGTTACCTATGCCAAAGACCCCCTCCGCTACCGGGACAGCATCGGCTATATCGGGGATGCTTCTTTTTTCCCCGCGGACTTCACCGCCATGGATATCGAAAACATCCTGCGGAATTTCTATCCAAGCTTCCGCAGAGATACCTACCGGGAATTTCTGAAGAAATGGAATCTTTCACCTAAGAAGAAGATCAAAGATTTCTCCCGTGGCATGAAAGTGAAGCTGATGTTTGCAGCAGTACTAAGCCGGGATACCAAAGTATTGATCCTTGACGAGGCCACCAACGGGCTGGATCCCATGATGAGAAAAGACGTTCTCGATCTTTTACAGGAATATATCTGTGACGGCAGCCGCAGCATTATTTTTTCCACCCATATTATGGAAGACCTTCAGGATATCGCCGATTATATCTTCTTTATTGACAACGGAGAAAAAATTTTCTTTGAACCGAAAGATGAACTGGCTGAAAAATTCCTGTTGGTCAAAGGGGGTCCCGAGGATCTGACGGATGAGCTGAAAGCCCATCTGTCTGGTATTGAAAAGCATGCCTATGGCTTCACCGCTCTTTTCTCCACGGACAGCGATTATATTCTCCCTGCCGCGCTGACCACAGAGCGTCCCACCATCGATCAGATCATCATACATCAGATTCAGGAAAGGAGACATTGATATGACTCGCATTTTTAACTTTGCAAAAATAGATTTTCTGAGGATCCGAAGCTTCAAATGGATCGCTCTGTTTCCGCTGCTGGTCGTCATCATCTTCCTGACACAGCCGGATACTTCTCCTCTGTACATCCTGTGTTACTGCATATTTGCCGGTATTATTTTTTCCACCCTGCCCTGCTCCATGGAGTCTGCCACAGAGGTAGGATTTTTGCAGATGCTTCCCACGCTCCCAGGCGAACAGCAAAAAGGACATTTTCTGTTTGGTTTTCTGTTTACGCTGTTGGCTTTTCTTTCCGGTCTGGCCAGTATTCTAGTCTGTCACCTTCTGCGGCCATCTTTTCAGATGTTCTCCACTGGTGAGTGGAATCTGCTCGACCTTTACCTGATCATTTTGGGTGTGTCTCTTGTATTTGTTGGTATCCAGACCTTCGTACTCTCCATTCTTCGGTTCAAGAGCGCTCAGGCCATGGCGATCCTGCGCATGGTGCCGGCTTTCATTTTCCTCTTCGGCATGTCCGGCCTGTTTGGCGAAGACGGGATCACGACGGATGGCAGTATTCAGATGCTTAGCCGGATCAACGGCATCATGGTCCTGGTGATCTGCCTGGTGATTTACCTCATCCTAGCCCAGGCTGCAGCCGTCATAGTAGTTAGAAAGCACTGATTCCTGTATGTTCCGTAATAAAGGATAGCCCAAAGATTTTGTTTTGACTATCCTTCCAACTTTTATTTTTCATTGCCGCCAACTGTATGGTTGGCGGCAATTATTTGAACCTCTTTCATTTTTTCCATCTATAACACCCAATGGACAGCCTTCTGACTGGATTTTTCGGACTTTTTTGCACAATTTCCGCCTATTACATCCGACTGTAAGCTTCGCAACTGGACCTTTCGGATTTTTTACTCTTTTTCTTTACAAGAACATCCAATAACAAGCTCCATGGCTGGCTGTTTCGGACTTTTTTTGCTTTTTCTTCCCGGAACATCCAATATCAAGCTTCGTAACTGACCCTTTCGGACTTTTTACGTTTTTTCTTTACAAGAACATCCAATAACAAGCTCCATGGCTGGCTGTTTCGGACTTTTTTTGCTTTTTCTTCCCGGAACATCCAATAATAAACACCGTGGCTGGTCTTTTCGGACTTTTTTTGCTTTTTCTTTACCAGAACATCCAGTAACAAGCTCCATGGCTGGCCGTTTCGGACTTTTTTTGCTTTTTCTTTACCAAAACATCCAGTAACATGCTCCGTGACTGGCCGTTTCGGACTTTCTACGCTTTTTCTTTACCAAAACATCCAATAACATGCTCCGTGACTGGCCGTTTCGGACTTTTACGCTTTTTCTTTACCAGAACACCCTCTGGTCAACTATGTGACTATCTGTCCTGGCACATATACCACCCCATTACTCTAACACCTGCCAAAAAACAGGAGCGTCATCGGCCGGTTCTCAGCACATAAATATATATGGTTCTGAAAAACCCTCCGAAAACGCCGGCACTTAGCGAGAGCAAGCCAAAGGCGCAGTCTCGAGCTTAGTACCGCTGCGTTAGAGGTGGAGCGAGAGCGGGTTTTTCAGAACCATATATATTTATGTGCTGAGAACCGGCCGATGACGCTCCGTCACCCTCTCAACACAATCACTTCTTCTTTGGCAGCGCCTTAATCACCAGTGCCGTCAAAGCAAACAATGCGATCACGTTCGGCAGAACCATCAGCTGATTAAACATATCCGACAGTTCCCACACCAGATCACTGGATGTTAATGTACCCAGGAAAATAAATATCAGCGCAATAATCGTATACACAACATTGCTCTTCTTTCCGAACAAGTAGGTCATATTGATCTTACCAAACAGATTCCAGCTGAGAATCGTGGAAAAAGCAAAGAAGAACAGACATACCGCTACAAACACAGCACCAAAGCCTTCGCCAAAAACAGTACCAAAAGCTGTCTGGGCCAGATTAGCCTTTCCGATAGCCTCCGGAATGGTTCCGTTTGCCAGCATGCCATCACTTGTATACATGGTGGAAATAATAACCAGCGCATTCAACGTAAGAACCACAAAAGTATCAATAAACACACCAATCATGGCAACTACACCCTGATCGTGGGGCTTTTCCACCTGCGCCAACGCATGGGCATGCGGTGTGGAACCCATACCGGCTTCATTGGAGAACAGACCTCTCTTGGCGCCCTGGCTGACAGCTGTTTTTAACGCATAGCCGATACCACCGCCGATGATGGCATTGGGCTGGAAGGCGTAGCGGAAAATCATGGCAAAAGTTGCCGGAATATATTTGATACGAAGGATCAGCACAATCAGACTTCCCAGCAAAAATGCTGCTGCCATGACCGGAACGATCTTTTCGGTGACGGAAGCCAGACGTTTCACTCCACCCAGGAAAATAATACCGCAGATGATCACCAGGATCACACCAATCACCCAGGTAGGAATACCAAAAGCTGTGCTGCAGGTAGCCGCAATAGAATTGGACTGAACCATACATCCAAAGAAGCCCAGCGCCAGAATAATCGCTACGGCAAAGAATCCGGCCAGGAATTTACCGAAAGCACCTTTAAAAGCTGTTGTGATATAGTACACAGGACCACCGGCAATGCTGCCGTCTTCCTCTTTTTTACGTGTGGTCTGGGCCAGCACAGCCTCGGCATAGATCGTAGCCATACCAAAGAAAGCGATCACCCACATCCAGAAAATAGCACCGGGACCACCGGTAAGAATAGCACCGCTGGCACCGATGATATTTCCGGTACCGACCTGTGCCGCAATGGCTGTGGCCAGGGCCTGGAAGGAACTCATACCGGTCTCATGCTTTTTACCAAACAAAGTCAGCTCTCCAAAGGTCTTTCTCAGGCCTTCGCCAAAGCAGCGAACCTGCACAAATCTTGTTTTGATGGAATACCACAGACCAACAGCCACCAGCAAAAACACCAGAATGTAATCTGAAAGGTAAGCATTGATCGTCTGTACGATGGACAGTAACATACTCTTTCCTCCTTTGTTGTCCTACTTCAGAGAATAATGCCAAACACGATCCACTGGATCATTTCTTGATATCCTTGGCAAAAAAATGGAGCCACTGAATATCAGTGGCTCAAAAACTGCGGCATTTTATTTCTATCGAGATATGTTGATAGATACAACCAGCCCTGTTCTTTTGCCTGAGAGATTCAGTGCGTCTTTGCACTTTACACCGTCGGCACCCAATTTAATGGGATTCTCCAAAGCGCCCTCCACAACCGGTTTCCGAAAAGATTCTGGCTGCTTCAACGGGATATGTTTTATATCATTTTTACATGAGTTATACTACCGCACTATCGATCAAAAGTAAAACAAGGAATTCTAGGTTTGATGATAACAAACTCTTATCACAATATAGGGGACGGGAACCGTCCCCTATGGTTCACTTATCCACTTACTTTCCGGCACAATTCTCCTCCACCCACCGACGGGTATACTCAATAAATTTGAGACATGCCCGGGAACAGTTATTGAGAGAAGCTGTACCGATACTGATGGTGCGCCGCTGCGGTTCATCAAATTCCATACAGCGCAGTTCATAGGGAATATTCTGCAAAAGAAGCTCCGGGAAAATACAGTATCCCAGTCCTTTACTGACCATGGCCATGGCGGCATAGTCATTATCCATGCAGAAAGCCGTTTGCGGAGTGACTCCTCTGCTGCCGAAAATTTCCTGAATTCCTGTATGATTATCATATTTCATGCTGATATACGGATACTGATCCAGCTGACCCATAGGAAAATGTTCCAGATGCGCCAGCGGATGATCCGGCGCAACAATGGCCAGCAGGCTCTCCTCCATCAAAGGAAATACATCCAGATCCGCATTGACCCTGGTCAGGAAAAATCCACAGTCCACTTCTCCGCCAAGCACCATCTGCTCTGCCCGTACACTGTCCTCCTCTGTAATCAGCTCCACCCTGATACCCGGATAATCATCATGAAACTGGCGCACAATACCCGGAATCCAGTGAATCGAAATACTGTCAAAGATCTGCACCCGCACCAATCCCTTTTCCAAACCATACAACTCATTGACCGTCTGCTGAAATTGACGCTCCCAGGCATCTAACTGCTGCATATGGGAAAGCAGCGCCTCCCCTTCCCGGCTCAGCCGCACACCGCTGCGGTCACGGATAAACAGTGTCAGCCCCGTGGCCTCTTCCATCGCGCTGACTATATAGCTGATACCCGCCTGAGTATAATCCAGTAACTCTGCTGCTTTTCGAAAGCTTCCAGTCTGAGCTACAGTCAGAAATACCTTTGCGTTTATTTTATCCATCGTATATCCCCTTGACTCTCCCATTTTTGTTTCTATGTTTCCCTGTACTGTCTCATAATTCCCTTGACAGTCTCATAAAGATGTGGCTTTAATTCCTCCAGCGTTACCGGCTGCTGATACAAAATCACATTATAGCTGGCGCCGCTGATCATTTCCAGTATCAGATACATCATCATTTCCGGTGTCTTGTAGGTATGCTCTGCCTTCGCCATCAGCTCCTCATAGATCGTATAGATTGCAGGCTCCTCATCCCCCGGAGTGAAATACAGGGAATCCTTAAAAAATCCCCAGCTAAGATGCTTAGACAACAGCTTGACCAGATCGTGATTGACCGCAAACTGATCCAGAATGCGATCGATCATAAACAGCATCTGCATCTCAAAATCAGAAATCTCCGGATGCTCCAGAAGTTCATGATACGCCGCCAGAAACACCTGATGCGCCTTATGTCCGATCAGATGATTGCGGATATCGTATTTATCCTTAAAATAAAGGTAAAAAGTGCCCTTCGCCACACCGGCCTGGTTGACGATATCAGAAATCGAAGTCTTATTAAATCCATGATCGATAAACAGCGAAAACGCAGATTCCAGCAGAGAATCCCTCTTTTGCTGTTTTTTGTTTTCCACTTTTCCCATGTTCGTCTCCTCTCTGCCACATTTTGCAGGGTTGTGTCTATTATAAGAAGATATTTTCCCAAAAATCAACCCCAAAGGATCATACTTTTCCAAAACCGTCATAATGAATAAATACGCAAAATGACTTATGGTCATTTTTGTTGGATTTTTTTATTGACTATTGGTCATTTTTAAGTTATAACATTTTATGACCGATGGTCATTAATTTATCATCATAAAAAAGGAGAGATCCAAATGGAAAAGCTAGGCAGAAAAATAGTCAAATACCGCATTCCGATTTTTATCATCAGTCTTCTGCTGCTGATTCCGGCATCCATCGGATATCTGAACACCCGCGTGAATTACGATATCCTCTCCTATCTGCCGGGAGAAATCGAGACAATGAAAGGCCAGGATATTCTGGTCGATGAATTCGGAACAGGTGCTTACTCCATGTTCATCTGCGAAGGCATGGAAAATAAGGACGTAGCTGCGCTGAAGAAAAAGATTGAAAACGTTGACCACGTAGCCAAAGTAGTATGGTACGACAGTGTTGCCGACATTCGTCTTCCTATGGAAATGCTGCCGGATAAGCTCCGGAGTGCCTTTAACGCAGACGATTCCACACTGATGTTCATTATTTTTGATACCACAACTTCCGCGGATGAGACCATGCAGGCCATCAAAGATATCCGCGGGCTGGCCGGCAAACAGTGCTTTTTAAGCAGTATGTCCGCCATCGTCACCGATACAAAGGATCTGGCAGAACAGGAAGTTATTATCTACGTCATTATCGCCGTGCTGCTTCTGGCCATCGTTCTGGCTCTGACAATGGAATCCTTCCTGATCCCCGTGTTGTTTCTTGCAAGCATCGGCATGGCCATTCTCTACAACTTGGGAAGCAATGTTCTCACCGGAGAAATATCCTATTTGACCAAAGCACTGTGTGCGGTCCTGCAGCTGGGCGTGACCATGGATTACTCCATTTTCCTGTGGCACAGTTACCAGGAACAACTGAAAGCTTTGCCGGATGATCACCACGAAGCCATGGCAAAAGCCATTGCTGCTACCATCAAATCTGTGGTCGGCAGCTCCATCACCACTATCGCCGGCTTCCTGGCTCTTTGCTTTATGAGCTTTACCCTCGGTCTTGACCTGGGCATCGTTATGATGAAAGGTGTTGTCTTTGGCGTGATCTGCTGCGTTACGGTTCTGCCGTCCATGATCATGATCTTTGATAAAGCGCTGGAAAAGACGAAACACCGTCAGCTGATTCCCAATCTGCCGGGACTGTCAAAATTTATCGTCAAGCACCATACACTGTTTGCCATCCTGTTTGTAGTACTGTTTATTCCCTTTGCCTGGTTTCAGGCCCACACAAACGTCTACTACAACCTGGATTCCAGCCTGCCAAAGGATCTGCCCAGTATTCAGGCCAATGCTAAACTGCAGGAGGAATACGATATGGGTGCGGCCCATATGATTCTTCTGGATAAAGATCTGGATGAAAAGCAGAAATACCACATGATTGATGAAATGGAAAACGTGAACGGTGTCAAAAACATTCTGGGACTGGAAAGCCTGATCGGCCCCGGTCTTCCCCAGAGCATGATTCCTGACGACCTCAAAGAGATCCTGGAAAGCGACAAATATGAGCTGATGCTGGTCATGAACGAATATGCTGTAGCTTCCGATGAAGTCAACCAGGAGATCAACGAACTGAAGACGATCCTGAAAAAATACGATCCCAACGGTATGCTGGTAGGCGAAGCCCCCTGTACCAAGGATCTGATCGAGATCACCGATCACGATTTCAAAGTTGTCAGCACCGTATCCATTCTGGCTGTGTTCTTTATTATTTTGCTGGTATTTAAATCCATATCCCTGCCGGTCATTCTGGTCATGGTCATCGAAGGCGCCATCTTCATCAATATGGGTATCCCCTATCTGACAGGATCAGTGCTTCCCTTCATCGCCTCCATCGTCATCGGTACGATCCAGCTGGGATCCACCGTAGATTATGCGATCCTGATGACCAGCCGTTATGAAAAAGAACGGGGAGCAGGAAAGAGCAAAGCAGAAGCCATTTCCATTGCTCACAGCACCAGCATGCGTTCTATCATAATATCCGCCATCGGCTTTTTCGCTGCTACCTTTGGCGTAGGCATGTACTCGCAGATCGATATGATCAGTGCCCTGTGCCGTCTGATGGCCAGAGGCGCCCTGATCAGCATGTGCTGCGTGCTTCTATTCATGCCGGCCATGTACTGGGTATTTGATGGACTGATCTGCAAGACGAGCAGGAATTTTCGACAGCATACCAAAACATCCAGTTCATCTGTTGATGCATAAACATATCCATCATTTATATGCAACTTTTGAAAAATACTGATGCAAAAGCATAGCCACCAAACCTGACTTATCCAAAAACATAAGTCCGTTTTTTACAGATTAGTAAAGTAATATCTCAAAATTAACAGGAGGTAATAACATCATGAAAAAGAAACAGGTTCAGGCACTTCTGGCCGGAATGGCCCTCACACTCTCCGTTTCTCTGCCGGTAACTACCGTATGGGCCGCCGTACCGGAGAAAGATCAGACTGTATACGTAAATGCCGATGAAAAGGGAAATACCGATAACATTATCGTGAGCAACTGGCTAAAAAACGTTTCCGGAGACTCCTCACTGACAGATACCACATCCCTTAAGGATATCCAGAACGTTAAAGGTGACGAAACCTTCACCCAGAACAATGACGGCACTATCACTTGGGCTGCCGACGGAAATGATATTTACTATCAGGGAACCACAGATGCTAAACTCCCGATTTCCGTAAAGCTTACCTACTATCTGGACGGAAAAGAGATCTCCCCCACAGAGCTGGCCGGAAAGAGCGGTAAAGTAAAAATTCGTATCGACTATGAAAATCATTCTCAACAGACTATGACTGTCAATGGAAAACAGGAGTCGATCCATACCCCCTTCCTCATGGTCACAGGCATGATTCTTCCCACCGATACTTTCTCCAATGTGGAAGTGACCAACGGAAAAGTAATCTCCGAAGGTAAAAATCAGATGGTTATGGGCGTAGGTCTCCCCGGTCTGGCAGACAGCCTTAAACTTTCTGATCTTGAAGATTTCGATGAACTTGAGATTCCCGATTATGTGGAAGTCTCAGCAGATGTACAGAATTTTTCCCTGGCTCTTACCGCTACCATAGCTACTACCGGTACTCTGAGTGATCTTGGTCTGGATGATATTCACTCTTTGGATGATCTGCAGGACAGCATTAATGAATTGACAGACGCCTCTGCTCTGCTGGTAGACGGAAGCTCTAAGCTTCAGGAAGGGATGGAAACATTAGATAACTCTGCTTCTGATTTTGTTGATGGCTTAAACAGTGCCGATGACGGAGCGGGACGGCTCAAAGACGGTATCGATACGATGAACAGTAAAAAAGGCGACCTTCTGAACGGTGTGGATGCACTTGTCACTGGCATGAAATCCCTGAAAGATGGTTCTGCGACACTGGAATCCGGTGTTAAAAACTATACCGCAGGGGCATCCCAGCTGAATGCAGGTATTGATCAGGTAGACCAGGGTGTAAGCCAGCTGAAAAGCGGCATCGATCAGCTGAATAATCAAAAAGAAACTCTGACCAATGGAGTGTCCGCCCTTGCACAGGGCGCTGCTTCTCTCCAGGAAGGCACCATTTCCCTAAAAGACGGTATTCAATCCTACACAGATGGTACTGCTTCCTTGCAGGCTGGCCTCCATCAGCTGGACAGCCAGCTAAACAAAAGCCTTGGCAACGCTAAAGATCTGCCGGATGCCATAGATACCCTGACCAAAGGAGCAAAACAACTGACAGAAGGAGCTTCTTCCCTGCAATCTGGCGCACAGAAAGTCAAAAATAACGCTTCCAGTCTGAAGTCAACTGTCAATGATCTTTCAGATACATTGCATACTTCAGAAGATCTTGTACAGGGCGCCATAACTGCTGCACAGAAACTAAAAGTCACTGTAGATACAGCGCAGGCGAGCAAAACAGCCACAGAACAGGCACAAAGTGCCGTTGCTAAAGAGAATGAACAAGTAAATCAGTATGCCAAAGAACAGATGGCCTCCAAAAAAGCCTCTGTCAAAGCTAAACTGGAGGCTGCCGGTGTAGACCAGGACGTGATTGCGGATGTACTTAATGATCTGACCTACACTGACGCAAAAGTGCAGACATCTCCTTCCATTACTATTACGGATGATACAAACAACAATGACACTATAAAGGAGCTTGAAGGCATTAAGCAGCAATTACATGTTGTTTCCTCAAAACTCGACAAACAGGATCTGAGCCAGACTACAAAAGAGTTACAAGCCCTGGAAAGTGGTGCTGATCAGACCGTATCCAGTGCCAAAAATCTTCAGGACGGAGCAAAAACACTGGAATCTTCTGCAGCACCATTGAAAGACTTTTCAGAGACAGCAAAAACGCTTCAGACAGCTGTGGGACAGCTTAAGGCCGGAGCTGATAACCTCTGTGGTGAAAATAACAGCAATGGTCAGAAACTGTGTTCTGCGTCAAATGCACTGTACTCCGGCACAACTTCTCTAAACAACGGTATTACCACTTTGGCCCAGGGTGCTTCCTCTCTCAGCGAGGGTGTAAGCCAACTGGCAGCAGGAGCTGATCAGCTGAAAACCGGCAGTCAGAACCTTAAAACCGGTGCCAATATACTGATTGCCAACAATAAACAGCTTACAGATGGTGCTGCTGCACTGTCTAAAGGCTCCGCAGACCTTCTGACTGGCGGTCTTGTCCTGAAATCCGGCGCAGATACACTGGGATCCGGCATTGGACAGCTGGCTGACGGTGCTGCTGCACTAAAAGACGGTACCCACAAACTGGCGGATGGTGGTCTGGATCTGAAAGAAGGCACCGGTAAGCTTCTGGATGGTGCCACCGAACTGGCCGACGGCATGAGAGAATTCGACGAAGAAGGTATCCAGGAACTTTCTGATGTGGTAAACAATGATCTTCAGAATCTGTTAGACCGTCTGCAGGCAGTTACCGATGCTGACAAATCCTATACCTCCTTTGACGGCTCCAAAAACAGTTCCGGAAGCGTGAAATTCATTATTGAAACAGCAGGAATTGAAGTCAACGATTGACCGAAGCCAAAAAGCCAAGGGGACAGGTTCCGCGACTCACATGTGAACCGCGGAACCTGTCCCCTTGGCTCTCGAACTTTTCGGCGTTTCGCACAAATGTTTCGCCTCTGCAGCTTGTCAGCGGAGTTTAATGCCATAAATTTTATTGGCGCGGATCCCGACCACGGCCATATTTTCATACACTGCAGGAGAGGATTCAATAACACCGTCACTAAGCTTCAGCGAATAACGTTCTTCTCCGGTCAATCCATTGATCAGAAACATTTTTCCGCTGCTGCTGCAGTACAACACATTCCCCTCACCCTTTTCATTATAAACACAGACTGGCGAAGACCAGGCATACTGTTCCTTATGCTCCCACACAATATTTCCCGTTTTCTTGTCCAGGCAGGACAGCACACCTTTTGAAACACCACCAGTTCTTGAAACAGTACAGTAAATATAGTCTTCCAGCTGATTTTTTCCAAGAGCAATGGTGGACTGCACTCCACCGGAAACATCTTCCACAGAGTAACATTCATACTCTGTCTGCCATATGATACTTCCATCTTCCGCATCGATCTTGAAGATCGGTACAGATGCAGTGGATGTGCTTCTCCATCCCAGATGAAAAGAGGGGCTAATATAAAGGTACAGATGTCCGTCTTCCACGGACAGCACAGGAGAGCCATTGGTATCGTCCAGGGTATCCTGTACCCAGACAAGCTGCAGTGTATTCAAATCCAGACACATCAGATTACCTCCATTATCCGCCACAAACAGATAACCGTCATAGGCAGCTGCGCTGTCTTCCATACCCAGCCAGTATTTCTGTGATGAAGTTCTGGTACCTTTGTACTTCCACTTCACCACATGATCCGGATCTACCGTCAATGTTCCCGTAGCTTTATGATACACCGTGTTCAGATGCACCAGATACAGTACACCGCTTTCCCCCGGATAAATCAGAGTATCCGTCTTAGCATCCACAAGTGCTGATGAATCAAAGAAATAGCATCTTCTGTCTGCAAAAGGCTCATCATTACCAAACGTGTACAAAATACTGCCATCGAGCAGACTGATCACAAAAACTCTGGCATTTCCCTGACTGCTGGTATACCCTGCGCCCACATACAAGATCGGATATCCCCGCGGATCCAACGCACCCGCTCCTTTAAATGCATACCCGATATTCAACACATCCCTCGTTGGCTTGCCTGTTTCCAGTTCCATAAAATAAACACGGCCATCGAGCGAAGCGTAAATCACTTCTGTCAGCGTATTCTGCTCTTTTGCCCAGTCATACATATTCATATGCTGTCGAAGCTCTTTATCCCAGGATGTGATCAGCGGCTGACCGGTCCATCCATTTCCGTTCCATACCTTACCGTTGTATGTCATAGTGCCTGTATTTTGCGTCCAGATGCTTTCCATCACATATTCACTCATATTGGCCAGTCCATAGGCAGGACTGCTGCGGAAATTATTGCCCCGAAAGGTCAGTACACCATCTGAACTGGTATATTCCGAACCGGCACCAAAACTTATCGTTTGTTCCGGCTGATAATCTTCTATATTACTAAGCGTCTCTCCATCCACCTGAATGGCTGTAGACGCAATCAGTTTAGACGGTTCTGTTTCCGTCGTACATTTAGGTGAAAATGTAATGGTCTCACTCTCGGAGAGCTCTTCCGCCTGCAGCATTGCTGTTTCCTGGGTCAGTTCCTGGCTTATTTCCTGCAGCTTCGGTATCTTCTGTGGACTGTTCTGCAATATAAGGAGTATAACCAACAGCACAAGGATCACAATCTCCCCGGCAAACAGAATCCCCCTCATTTTCTTTGACATTTTTTTCTGTGTGGTCTTATTCACTTCTACTATATCTTTGCTGTCAGAAGAGAGCAGCTTTTTTTCTTTTGTTTTCATAAAAGTATCCTTATGTTCTCTATATAATGATTTTATATTGTTATCTCACAGACTGACAAATGTCAACCATTTATCTATACGGTATTTTTTTCAAATACATAATATCCGCCAATCAAAGCCGCCCTTGCATCGCAGCCATGACCAACATATGCCGTTTTTACAATGGGCATATGGTTTCCTGCCACACTCCTAACGAGTGCTGTCATATCCGGGCTTACTCTATTTTCTTCCATCTGTGTAAAAGTTCCCAGCACTATACCATTAATTTTTTCAAAAATCTGCAGCATTTTCAACTGTGACAGGTACGTCACCATTTGAGGAACACCGCCTCCAAAAGCTTCCAAAAGCAGGATTTTCCCTTCAAACTCCGGCATATAACCAGTTCCTGCCAGTTTCAAGAAACAGCGAATGTTTCCACCGATTAAAGTCCCTTCCATTCTATCTCCCTGTACAAACAAATAAGGAAAATCAAATAATTCAAATGCTTTCTTACTTACAGTGTCACACTTTTTCTTAAAAAAATTGTTAACATAACCAGCAGAAAATGTTTCCCGCCCCCATGTCTGAGCAAAACACTTGAATCTACGTCTTTGATTCTCTCTGTCATCATAGAGAAGATTTCGAAGTTGATACAGCGTTGAGGGCTGCCCCGTTTTGCTGTAAATTGCATTCAAAATCGTTGTCAGGTCACTATAGCCAAAGAAGGTTTTGGGGTTGTTCTGCATACAGCCAAAGTCAAGATAGGGAATCACGGCATTCGCCATATCCCCTCCGGAAAGATCAAATATAGCATCGATTCCGGGATCTCTGTACATATCCATCAATGCTTCCGCTCTTTCCCTCCCTGTTCCAGAAAATCCATTTCCTCGATCATATAGGCAGGGACTAAGCACCGGTTCTATATTCATTTCCTTAAGCACCATGCACAGCTGTTCCATCTTTTTCTGAAACTCCGGTTTAAGAGGATCGGAGCATGCTGTAATACCAATTTTTCTATACATAAAAACTCCGCTATATAGTTGAATAAACATCAATGGCAACCTGCTTTATTATACAACATCCCGAAAAAATATACTATTTTTTATACAGAAAAACCCCGGAAACCTTACGGTTCCGGGGCAATCTTACGCTTGGACACAATACACCTGTCGGTGTAATTCATATCTTTTTATCTGTAATCGCAAATTACTCGATGATTGTAGCAACACGGCCTGATCCAACAGTACGTCCACCTTCA
>JAEDOO010000152.1 GCA_016301965.1 Lachnospiraceae bacterium
CCGATAAAAAGCCGAGATACCTCATCTGGTAATAATGCACAAACATCCCAAAAAGAAATTGAATAAAGTATACAAAGCGCTTGCAGCTTATGCAAAAAAACGGCAGTTCGTGCAGAAAAAAGCACAGCGCCGTTTTTTCTGTTATACTGCGTTTGCGTGGTCGGGAAAAGGATTTCCCGAACTCATGCAAAGAAAATATCCGAGGGAGGAAGAGAATATGTTAGCAATCAACATTGATGACGTGATCAACGTCCTCAACACCTGCAAACCGTACCTGATCGTACTGGCTATCGTTCTTGTAGCTGCTATCGTGATCACTGTTGCGGTTCGCAAGATGGCAAAACCGAAAAAGAAATTCGTCCGTGCGCAGAGCTGGATCGCATTTCTGCTGGTACTTGTAGTTATCGTGAACATGATCTGCTTCGGACCGATGTCCAGCATGATCTCACTGGCTACCGGTAACGGAACCATTACGGAGGAGACCTCCGCAGCGGCCACAGATCTCTGTGAGTCCATCGCAGAAGAGGGTATCGTACTTCTGCAGAACAATGACAACGCACTTCCGCTGGCAGCCAACAGCAAACTGAATGTGTTTGGCTGGTCATCCACCAATCCGGTGTATGGCGGTACCGGTTCGGGAAGTCTTTCTGACGCATATCCGACCGTTTCCCTGCTGGAAGGTCTGAAAAATGCAGGATTTGAAGTAAATGAGGAACTTGTAAACTTCTATACCAACTATCGTTCAACCCGTCCGACTGTTGGTATGTGGGGCCAGGACTGGACTATTCCGGAGCCGTCCATGGACGACTATGAGGCAGCTGGCGTGTTTGAATCCGCTAAAGAGTTTTCCGATACAGCCGTTGTTGTGATCGCCCGTTCCGGCGGTGAGGGTGCTGACCTTCCCACCAGCCTGGATCCGGCAGTAGAGGACAACTTTGTAGACGGCGGTACCTTTGGTTCTTCCGGACTTCGCTACAGCGAGCAGAAGGACGATCTGGATGCTTCCAAACATTATCTGGAGCTGTCCAACAGAGAGCAGGCTATGCTGGATCGCGTAACTGCTGATTATGATAAAGTTATCCTGGTAGTAAACGCGGCCAACACCATGGAGCTGGGCTTTGTAGACAACTACAGCCAGATCAAGAGTGTGGTATGGTGTCCGGGAACAGGTCAGTCCGGTTTCAATTCTCTGGGCAAGATCCTGAACGGTGAGGTTAACCCCTCTGCCAAGACCAGCGATACTTTTGTTAGAGATCTGACAAAGACTCCTACCTACAATAACTTTGGTTTCTTTATGTATGACAATATGGACGAGTTCGTTGTAGACGGTATGAGTCCGACTTTCGTAAACTACACAGACGGTATCTATGTAGGCTATCGTTTCTATGAGACAGCTGCAAAAGAGGGACTGATCAACTACGATGAGCTGGTACAGTATCCCTTCGGCTACGGCTTAAGCTACACCACCTTCGAGCAGAAGATGGGTGATCTTCAGGTAAATGACGGCCAGATTTCCGTAGATGTGACCATCACTAACACAGGATCTGTTGCCGGTAAAGATGTAGCTGAAATCTACTACAATCCGCCCTACACCAACGGCGGTATCGAGAAAGCTTCCGCTAACCTGGTAGGCTTTGCCAAGACACAGCTTCTGCAGCCGGGCGAGAGCGAGACAGTAACTGTTTCCTTCACTGCAGAGGATATGGCATCCTATGATTATCAGAATGCCAAGTCTTATGTTCTGGAGAGCGGTGATTATGAGATTTCTCTCTGCACCGATTCCCACACTGTTGTTGATACAAAGATCTATACAGTAAACGAAACTATTACATACAATGGCGACAATGCCCGTTCTACAGATGTGGCAACAGCTGAGAACAAGCTGGATGACGCTAACGGCGGTATCACATACCTGTCCCGTGCCGACGGCTTCGCAAACTATGAAGAAGCTACAAAAGCACCGACAAACTTCAGCCTGTCTGAAGAAGCAAAAGCAACATTTATGAACAACAGCAACTATGATCCGACAGTTTACAACAACGACGCAGATGAGATGCCCACAACAGGCGCCAGCAACGGTATGAAACTGGCTGACCTTCGCGGTGCTGCTTATGATGATCCCCAGTGGGAGACTCTGCTGGATCAGCTGACCATCAGCGATATGGATACTATGATCGCCATCGGCGGTTACCAGACATCCGCTGCTGCAAGCGTTGAGAAGGCTATGACCGTTGACTGTGACGGACCGGCTTCCATCAACAACAACTTCACCGGAACAGGTTCCATCGGTTTCCCGGCCGGCGTAATGATCGCCAATACCTGGAACGTAGAGATCGCGGAAGCCTTTGGTCAGAGCATCGGTAAGATGGCTGATGAGATGGGCGTATCCGGTTGGTACGCACCGGCCATGAACATGCACAGAAGTGCTTTCGCCGGACGTAACTTTGAATATTATTCCGAGGATCCGTTCCTTTCCGGTTCCATCGCAGCCAATGCTGTCATCGGCGCTGAGAAAGAGGGCGTATACGCTTACATCAAGCACTTTGCACTGAATGATCAGGAGACAAACCGCTGCAATCAGCTTTGCACCTGGTTCAACGAGCAGTCTGCTCGTGAGATCTACCTGAAACCGTTTGAGATGTGTGTAAAGACCGGCGGGGCAAAAGCTGTTATGACAGCCTTCAACTTCTACGGTACCACACCGGCACAGGCAAGCCCCGAGGTACTCAACGGCATCCTTCGTGATGAGTGGGGATTCAAAGGCTTTGCTCTGACCGACTACTACGGTGTATACGGTTATCAGGATGCTGACCGTATGATCCGCAACGGTAACGACTGTATGCTGGTTGCTTACGATACTGAGACCAACCATGTATCCGATACCACAAGCGCTACATCCATCAAGGCAATGCGTCAGGCCTGCAAGAACATCATGTACACTGTTGTAAACAGCCGTGCTTATGATGAGGCTAACCTGCAGACCGGTCTGATGGGATGGCAGATCGCAGCCATCGTGATCGATGTGATCCTGGCAGCTGGCCTGGTAGTTCTGGAACTTCTGGCTGTTAAAAAGCTGAAAAAGAGAACTGCTGAAGCAGAAAAATAATCACTGTAACTTAAGATGGAATCGGGCCCTGTGACCCGATTCCTCTTTCTAAAATATCAGGAGGATAGCATCGTGAAACATCAGGATATGCTTGAAAAGATGACACTGGAAGAAAAAGCGGCCTTTTTGAGCGGTAAAAATGTCTGGCAGACACGGGATTATTCCCGTCTGGGCCTTCCTTCTATCTGCTGTTCTGACGGCCCTCACGGAGTCCGTAAACAGGCGGGTGCCGGAGATCATCTGGGCCTTAACGCCTCTTTGCCGGCCACCTGTTTTCCGACAGCGGCAACCATAGCCAACAGCTGGGATGAAGCTCTCGGTGAAGAACTGGGAACCGCGCTGGGAGAAGAGGCTATGGCTCTTGACGTAAATGTACTTCTTGGCCCGGGACTGAATATGAAAAGAAGTCCTCTCTGCGGACGTAATTTCGAGTATTTCGCCGAAGATCCGTATCTGGCGGGAAAGATGGCAGCGTCCTATATCCGCGGTATCCAGAGCCAGGGAGTGTATGCCTGCCCGAAGCATTTTGCGGTAAACAGTCAGGAGCTCAGACGTATGGCCATGAACTCTGTGCTGGATGAGAGAACCTTAAGAGAAATTTATCTGACCGGATTTGAGATTGCCGTAAAAGAGGGCAAGGCAAAATCCATCATGACAAGTTACAACGAAATCAATGGCGTGTATGCCAATGAAAATAAACATCTTCTGCAGGATATCCTCAGAAAAGAGTGGGGATTTGACGGTATTGTGATCACCGACTGGGGTGCCTCTAATGATCATGCCCAGGGTGTGGCTGCCGGATCCGATCTGGAAATGCCGGCGCCGGGTCTTGATTCGGCCAGAGAGATCATCAAAGCTGTGGAAGAAAAAACACTGTCCATGGAAGAACTGGATGCGTGTGTAGACCATCTGCTGGACGC
>JAEDOO010000153.1 GCA_016301965.1 Lachnospiraceae bacterium
GAAATTGCCCTGCGCCGCTGTGCAGACCGTGTGAATCTGCGGACAGAAAATGCCAGAGTGAGAAACCGGGGGGATTATCATACAGATGAGCATATCCTGGTTTGTCTGTCTTCCTCACCCTCCAATGCCAGGATCATTCGGACGGCAGCCAGAATGGCCACAGCTTTCCATGGCAATTTTACGGCGCTGTTTGTGGAAACTCCCCGAACGGCGGCGATGGATGAGGCGGACAAAAAGCGTCTTCGGGATAATATGCGTCTGGCAGAACAGCTGGGGGCTGCCATAGAAACCGTGTACGGTGAGGATGTTTCCTATCAGATCGCGGAATATGCCAGATTGTCCGGTGTATCCAAGGTGGTTATTGGACGAAGCGCACTGGGAAGCCAACATTGGTTCGGAAAACCATCTCTGACTGACAGGCTGATTGCCAACGCTCCCAATCTGGATGTGCACATCATCCCGGATGCCGCGGCAGGAAGTGATTACCCCAGTGTGAAAAAGAGATTGGCCGGCAATATGATTCTCCCCATACGGGATGTGGGGAAAAGTATACTGGTTCTTCTTGCGGCTACGCTTCTTGCCTATGTGTTTTATGCGCTGGGATTTACAGAACCGAACATCATCATCGTGTATCTTCTGGCAGTGTTGGTGATTTCGGTGATCACCACCAGTCACTTGTGCAGCCTGATGGCTTCGGTGGTAGGGGTACTGGTGTTTAACTTTTTCTTTACGGCGCCCCGATTTACTTTTCATTTTAATGATCCGGGATATCTGGTGACTTTTGCTATCATGTTTCTGGCATCCATATTGACAGGGTCTCTGGCCTCACGGTTAAAACAGAATGCCAGGCAGTCGGCACAGGCGGCTTTTCGTACAAAGATCTTGTTTGAAACAAACCAGCTTTTGCAGAAAGAGCATGACGAGGGAGCAGTCATTACTGCCGCTGCAGGGCAGATCATGAAACTTTTGCAAAGAGATCTGGTGATTTACCTGGCCAGAGATAAAGAATTATTGGATCCCTGTATTTATCGTGCCGGAAACAAAGATTGTGATGAGCTGTTATCAGAAAATGAAAAAGCGGTGGCGGCCTGGGTGCTGCATAATAACAAGCATGCGGGAGCTACTACGGATACATTGTCCAGTGCCCGGTGTATGTATCTGGCCATCCGGGTGAATCAGACGGTATACGGTGTGGTGGGGATTGCCATGGAAGATGGCCCGCTGGACTCTTTTGAGAACAGTGTACTTTTGTCTATTCTTGGAGAATGTGCTCTGGCGCTGGAAAATATCCGGAATATGCAGGAAAAGGAAAAAGCGGCTATTTTGGCAAAAAACGAACAGCTCAGGGCCAATCTTCTCCGCACCATATCCCATGATCTGCGCACACCGTTGACTTCTATATCGGGGAATGCCAGCAATCTTCTGGCTAATGATCAGAAGATGGATCCGGAGACAAGGCATCAGATATTTACGGATATCTATGAGGATTCTCTGTGGCTGATCAATCTGGTGGAAAATCTTCTGGCTATTACCCGGATTGAGGGCGGTCAGGTAAATCTGAACAGTTCTGTGGAACTGATGGAGGAAGTGATCTCTGAAGCATTGCGTCATATACATCGCCGTGGAAAAGAATACGATATTCGGGTAAACTATGATCAGGAGCTGATCCTGGCACAGATCGACGCGAAACTGATCGTTCAGGTGATCATCAATCTGGTGGACAATGCGATCAAATACACACCAAAGGGTTCCGTGATAGAGATCAGCTGCAGACAGCAGGGAAAACAGGTGGTCGTAACGGTGGCGGATAATGGTCCCGGGATTCTGAATGAGCAGAAAGAGCGTATTTTTGACATGTTTTACTGCGGAAGCCATCGTGTGGCAGACAGCCGACGGAGCATGGGACTGGGTCTGGCATTGTGCAAAACCATTGTTACAGCGCATGGAGGTACAATTGTTGTTTCCGATAATCAGCCGCAGGGAGCTGTTTTTACATTTACATTACCGGCAGGGGAGGTAGAACTGCATGAATAAACCATTGATACTGGTGGTGGAGGATGATCCGCCCGTACGAAATCTGATCACTACGACACTGAAAACCAACGATTACCGCTATCTGGTGGCGGCCAAGGGGGAGGAAGCCATTCTTGAGGCTTCGTCCCATAATCCGGATATCATGCTGCTGGATCTGGGACTTCCGGATATTGACGGTATTGAGGTCATCCATAATATCCGTTCCTGGTCCAATCTGCCCATTATTGTCATCAGTGCCCGCAGTGAGGATACGGATAAGATCGAGGCGCTGGATGCGGGAGCCGACGATTATCTGACAAAACCGTTTTCGGTGGAGGAACTTTTGGCCAGACTTCGGGTGACGCAGCGCCGTCTTTCCTATATGAGTGCAGAACGCCAGAATAACAGCTCTGTTTTTGTGAATGGAAACCTGAAGATCGACTATGCTGCCGGCTGCGCTTATCTGAATGGGGAAGAGCTGCATCTGACGCCCATAGAGTATAAGCTTTTGTGCCTGCTGTCGAAAAATGTAGGGAAGGTATTGACCCATACCTATATTACGCAGAATATATGGGGCCGCAGCTGGGAAAACGATATTGCCTCCCAGCGTGTGTTTATGGCCACTCTGCGCAAAAAGCTGGAGCCTTCGCCGGATTCGCCGCAGTATATCCAGACGCATATCGGGGTAGGCTATCGTATGATGCGGGTGGAATAACCGTTACTGTTCACTGGCAATCCAGTAAACAGTAACTTTCGCAATGGTGACGATGGAGATCAGGAGAAGCTATGACCAGATATTATATTGAAGCTAAGGAAGGCAGTCTTGTTACGGTATCACAGGATAAAGAGGAACGTCCTTTTTTTATCATTATGCGTACGGAGGAATTTCTTCAGCAAAAGGAAAATTTTCCCCATTATAAAGTGCTTCTGCATAGTCTTGGATCGATCCGCTATTGTAAAGTGGAGAGCTATAAAGAATGTCTGGTGGGAACGATCCGGATGCCAAAGAAAAAGGCAGATCGCTCCCCTGCGCTGGCCTTTGGTTTTTATATGCTGGAAGATCACCTGATCTTTGTGGAGGACACCGGGGATCTGAAACTGTGGGTCAAAAAACAGATGCCTGTGCTGCAGGCGTTGAAATATCCGGATCAGCTGCTTTTGCTGCTGATGGAGCAGATGGTGGAGGATGACAGCTATTATCTGTCCCATCTGGAGAAGGGCATGGAGAAGCTGGAAGATGAGCTCAACCATGGCGGCGCCGGTGACTTTTTTGAGAGGCTGACACAGTATCGGCGGAAACTGTCGGAGCTGAATGCTTATTATGAGCAGATGACGGATATTGCGGAGATCCTGCAGATGCATACGTGTCATCAGCTGGTGCAGGATGCGCAGCTCTGGGAGATGTATGGCCGCCGGACGGAGAGGCTGCATAATCATGTGCATCTTCTGCAGGAGAATGTGCTGCAGCTGAGAGAACTGTATCAGTCGCAGCAGGATGCCCGGCAGAATAAGATCATGGGTTTTCTTACGGTGGTGACGACGCTGTTTTTGCCGCTGACGCTGCTTACGGGATGGTATGGGATGAATTTTGTGTATATGCCGGAGCTGCATTTTCGCTATGGGTATGTGGGAGTGATTGTGGTGGCGGTGGGAATTGTTGGGCTGGAAATCTGGTATTTTAAAAAGAAGAAGTTTTTGTAGTGGGGGGACGGACGCAGCAGCCGACAGCCCTTCTCCCCCTGTAAATATATATTGTTCTGAAAAACGCGCTTTCGCTCCGCCTCTAACGCAGCGGTACTAAGCTCGAGACTGCGCCTTTGGCTTGCTCTCGCTAAGTGCCGGCGTTTTCGGAGGGTTTTTCAGAACAATATATATTTACAGGGGGAGAAGGGCTGCCGGCTGCTGCTGGTTTATGAGGAGAGAAGGGAAGATGAAGGTGCAGGGAAGATGGAGGTGCAGGGAAGATGGAGGTGCAGGGAAGATGGAGGTGCAGGGAAG
>JAEDOO010000154.1 GCA_016301965.1 Lachnospiraceae bacterium
ATCACAGATCATGACTTTGAAAAACAGGGCTTTTCAAAGCCCCTGCACACCCGGCAGGACCGGGTATGCAGACAGAGATTGAAAAGCCCTTTTGGTTTACAGAGTGCTGTTTTTATTATATTACAAAACTCTGGATCTGTACTGTAAAATTGTCACTTTTGCTGCTGTCGAACACCAAATGGCGGATTATTTCTCCAGCTCCTTCAGCGCTGCCAGAACAACGTCCGGTTTTGCCGGGATACGGGTAATACGTGCGCCTGTAGCGTTAAAGATAGCATTCAGGATAGCCGGGTGCGGCGCATCCAGAGGAGCTTCACCACAGCCTGCAGCACCGTAAGGTCCTTCCGGACGGTAGGTCTGTACATAGTGCAGCTCGATGTCATCCGGAGCATCGTTGGGGTACGGGATACCGCAGTTCTTTAAGGATGTATGTTTGGACAGATCCTCGAAATCCTCGGACAGTGCCAGACCAATACCCTGAACGAGACCGCCGTAGAAGTTACCGTCTACCAGCAGCTTGTTCATGATGGTACCTACATCGGCAACGCAGGTGAATTTCTCCACTTTAACCTTACCGGTCTGGGTATCTACGCATACCTCCGGCAGGAACAGGGTGTACATATAAACGGAGAACGGATCGCCCTGTGCGGTAGCCTGATCCACCGGATGCTCAGCACAGTAGCTGGCGACCCACTGGCCCAGAACCTTTGTCTCGATGCCTTCAGCCTTCATTTCATCGTATGTACGGTAGGTGCCGTCCTCTTTCTTCATGGCTGCCAGAAGGTTCTCAGCGGCCAGACGGCAGGCGTTACCGGACATTACCTGGCTGCGGGATCCGCCGGCAGGACCGGAGTTCGGGGTAAACTTGGTATCGTTCATGACAAGCTTGATCTGATCGGGCTTGATGCCTGCCTGGCGCAGAGTCTCATGAGCAGATACAAGGATACCCATATCAGCACCCTGACCATGATCTTCCCAGGAAGCGTACATGGTTACTGTGCCGTCCGGATTCAGTTCAGCATAGGCCTGAGAAGAGTCTACACCATCAAGACCACAGCCGTAAACACCGGAGGAAACACCGATACCATATTTATATCTGCCGTCGGAGGCGGCATTCTTTTCAGCGACACGTTTCTTTGCGGCTTCGTACAGCGGACGGGCCTGTTTGTACATTTCTTCCAGACAGTATACATCCGGTTTGTAGCCGGTGGGGATGGTGGAGCCTTCGGATTCTTTGTAACAGTTCAGCTCACGGATATCGAAGGGATCCATGCCCATTTTTTCTGCCAGAACATCGATGGCGATCTCAGAACCCATGAAGGACTGCGGTGAACCGTAGGCACGGAACGCGGAGCCCCAGGCATGGTTGGTAAATACGGTGGTACTCTTATTGCGGATGGTCGGAATATGATAGCCGGCACCTACGAACTGGCTCAGACGATGGGTCAGAAGATCGCCGAACTCGGAGTAGGGACCGTGATCCACATAGTTGTCGCCCCACAGACCAAGAAGTTTACCTTTTTCATCCGCTGCCAGCTTGATATGCATGAAAGCGGGTGAACGTTTACCGGTATAGGTAATGTTCTGGAACTGGTTAAATACGAGAGATACAGGTCTCTGGCATACGAGAGCAGCCACACCAAGGATAGCTTCGTTTGTCGGGGAGAATTTGTAACCAAAGGTACCGCCGGAATGGTTCTGTACCATACGCAGCTTCTCCATGGGGATGCCGATACCGTCGGCGATCATGGGCATATGCAGATGGATACCGATGGATTTGGAGTGGATGGTCAGCATGCCGTCTTCGTCAATATAGGCGTAGCCGCAGTCCGGCTCCAGATGCAGATGGGGCTGACGGGAGCAGTAGCTCTCGATCTCAACAACGTTGGGAGCACTGTCAAAGTCAAAGTCCGGTCCTTTGATACAGTTGGTCTCATAGTAAGCATTCGGTGTGCCCGGATGGATCTCGATAGCATCCTCAGCGATGGCGTCCATGGCATTCATGTATGCCGGAAGGACTTCCAGATCTACTTTCACTTTAGCTGCGGCAGCTCTTGCATGGGCTTCCGTATCGGCAGCAACGATGGCAATGGCGTCACCAAACTGGAAGATTTTCTCATCACAGAGAATCGGACGATCCCAGCCGTCACATTTGTTGTTCAGCGGGAGCATGACAAGACCGTTGATACGGTTCTTTCCGGGAACATCCTTGGCGGTGATAATCTTGAATACACCAGGCATTTTTTCAGCTTCGGAGGTATCTACGCCTTTTAAGTTGGCGTGGGATACTTCTGCCTGAACAAGAGCAAGACGAAGGGTATTTTCGGGCATCTTCAGCGCGTCGTCAGCACCGAAGTCCCAGGTACCGGTAACCTTCTGTGCAGCTGACGGACGAATATAGGATGTACCCACGATACTGTCATCGGTGGGTTTGAATACGAGATCTTCTTTGCTCATCTCTCCGCGCATAACGGCAGCGGCAGCCATAACGGCGTCGATCAGCGGTTTGTAACCGGTACAGCGGCAGAGGTTGCGGTTTTTGTCAAACCAGTTGCGGACTTCTTCACGGGTGGGACTCGGATTGTTGTCCAGAAGAACTTTGGCACTGATGATAAATCCCGGAGAACAGAAACCGCACTGTGCGCAGCCGTAAGCCATCCAGGCTACCTGCAGCGGGTGCATATCGGAAATAGTGCCGACGCCTTCAATAGTAGTGATCTCTGCGTTATCGCGAACGCGTTTCATTTTTACGATACAGGAGCGTGTAACTTTTCCGTCCATAATGACATTACAGGCACCGCAGTGTCCCTCGCCGCAACCGATCTTACAGCCGGTGAGCAGCAGTCTTTCACGCAGGACAGACGCAAGAGTATCGTCTTCGTTTACCAGCAGTGAGCGGGTAATACCGTTGATGATAAGTGTCTTTTTGATCATGTCGTTTCCTCCTGACTTTCTGAGATTTTAAAACAAACGGGGATCAGGTCAATGGGTGCCGCAATTGTCGTGATCGGCGCCGTGGCCGGTCAGATCCTTAAGACGCTGTACTCCTCTGGCGCTGTAGAAAACCAGCTGAGAAACGCTTCCGTCCAGGTTTTCTCCCTGCAGCCGCAGAAAATTGGCGTTTTCGTAAAAATCAATGGGCAGTTCCCTGCGAAATACTCTGCCTGTCGCTTCGTCTTTGACCTCGATGGTCACCTGCTTTGCAGAAATTTCGAAACAAGATTCGTCCATGACACATGCCTCCCTTTTTGTTAAAAAATAACAATATTTATATAATAATCTTACTGTTAGTTAGTGAAAATATCAACTTACAATAAAATAACAGTCGGTCAGAAGAAAAAATGCATATAAAAAAGAATTCGATCATTAAAAAATGATAAATAATTCACAAACACATTGAAATGCCGATGGTTTACGCTATAATGGAAGTATATTATTTTGTAAGTCGCTTTGCGGCGATGGTGGAGGAAGAGCATGAAGACAGGTGCGGTGATCGTTGCGGCAGGAATGTCATCCCGAATGGGTGAGTTTAAGCCAATGCTGAATATTGGTTCGATCTCTGTTGCCCAGCGGGTGATTGCCACGCTGAAGCAGGCGGGGGTGAACAGGATCGTTGTGGTGACCGGATATCAGGCGGCTACGCTGGAACGCCATCTGAGCCGGGAAGGCGTTGTGTTTCTTCGAAATGAACACTATGAGACCACCCAGATGTTTGATTCCGCCAGAATCGGACTGGCTTATCTGAAAGATAAATGTGATACGATATTATTTACACCGGTGGATATACCACTGTTTACCGTATCTACCGTAAAAGCATTGCTTCGTTCCGGGTACAGGCTGGCCTGCCCGGCATGCGGACAGGAGACGGGGCATCCGGTGCTGATTGGCGCAGAGCTGGTGGAGCAGATCTTAGAAGATACAGGGGATGGTGGTCTGCAGGGGGCTCTTGGCCGTCTGGATGCGGAAATGGTGCCGGTTCCTGTCAATGATCCGGGCAT
>JAEDOO010000155.1 GCA_016301965.1 Lachnospiraceae bacterium
GGAACATTGTGGATTACCACAGCCAGAAAAAGCATGCTGTCTTTTTTCATTTTTGCTGGGAGTCCCTCGGCTTCTTCTGCATACTGGTGCAGATGGGGGATCAGGGTATCCATCACCAGCAAAAAGCCGATACCTGCCAGGAATCCAATCGCGGCCGGAAGCCAGCCGATTCCGCCGGCCTCTTCTGCCTGTTCTATGGCCGGAAGCAGAAGTGACCACACGGATGCGGCCATCATTACTCCTGACGCAAAACCCAGCAGTGTCTTTTGCAGTCTGTTGCTGAGCTCATTTTTCATAAATAATACCATGGACGCTCCCAATGTTGTCCCGATGAAGGGGATCATGATCCCCAGTAGTGTTGTGCTCATAAATACGTATCCTTTCCGCAGGAACATGCATATCCTGTCTCCTATATTTCTTCGTTATTGTACCATATTCTGTGGGGAAGGAAACAGTGCAGGGGGAATTTCTGATTTAATATTTTCTGTATTGGCAGTTAAAGGATTTGGATAAATAGGGGTTGCGAAAGAAATCGGCTGCGAAAACGGGACAGGCTCTGGGTATATGTATAAACCTCGGGCTCCTACTGCGCTCGCTTCGAGCCTGTAGTCTCGAAGTCGTGCTCGTTAAAGTCGCGCGATGTTTATACATATACCCAGAGCCTGTCCCGTTTCCGCAGCCGGTTTCATTTACGTTTTGGTATAAAGAACAGTGGATTTTTGATATAAATTAAAACTCAAAAAATTGATTATTGTATGTAAGATATTCAGTTTTATTATGTATGATAATGAAAAATGGGTCTGTTTGAAATAAATATCTTCAGAACAGACCCGTATGTTTGTATTTAATATTTTATGCCAGGTGCAGAATTCCGATGGACTGTAAGAACAGGATGAACAGAAGGATCGGTGCTATGAAGCGTACCATCACATTGTACAGTGTCTTTCTTCCCATATGACCACCGTTTTTCTCTACTTCGTCGGTGATAAACTTCGGTCCCAGTACCCAGCCGATCAGGATGCAGGTCAGGATAGATACGATGGGCATCATTACATTGTTGCTGACGTAGTCCATCACATCCAGTACCTGTCCCACGGAACCGTTGGGCAGTTTGAGTTCAAAGTAAAGATGGTTGTAGCCAAGACATACTACAACAGCCAGTGCCAGGGAGATCACAAAACTGATCACACAGGCAACACGGCGGGTGATATGGAAGCAGTCCATAAAGCTCGCAACGATGGCTTCCATGATGGACACAGCAGAGGTAATGGCTGCAAACAGTACCATCATAAAGAACACGACACCAATGATCACACCGATACCGCCCATGGCGCTGAAGATCTTGGGCAGAGCTATGAACATCAGGCTGGGGCCTGCAGTCATACCTTCTTTACCCATGAAAACGAACACGGCAGGAATGATCATCATACCGGCCAGGAAAGCCACCAATGTATCGAAAATCTCGATCTGGTTGATGGATTTGCCCATATTAACATCGTCTTTCATGTAGGAACCGTAGGCAATCATAATACCCATAGCCACACTTAAGGAATAGAACAGCTGTCCCATGGCATCCATGATAACTGTCAGGAATTTGCCCACCGTCATTCCCGTAAAATCAGGAATCACATATACAGCCAGACCCTCCAGACCGCTTCTTGTAACACCGCTGTCATCGGTGTGGGTGATGGTCAGACTGAAAATAGCAATGCCGATAATCATGATCAGCAATAACGGCATCAGGATCTTGGAACATTTCTCAATGCCCTTATCCACACCCAGAAATACGATTACTGCCGCAGCCAGCATAAAGATAAACATAAAGATCATCGGTGCAGTTGTCTGGGTGATAAAGCCGCCAAAATAACCGTCCTGGGCAGCCAGCTCGGATTTACCGCTTAAAAATGCGGCAAAATAATGCAGCACCCATCCGCCAATGGAACTGTAATACGGCATGATAATGATCGGCACCAGGCATGCCAGAATGCCAAGAAATCCCCATTTAGGCTGCAGCTCCTTATATGCTGTCAGCGGGCTCTGTTTTGTTTTTCTTCCGATGGCAACCTCTGTGGTCAGCAGTGCAAAACCGAACGTCAGCGCGAGCACCAGATACACCAGCAGAAAAATACCGCCGCCGTCCTTGGCTGCCAGATACGGAAATCTCCATATATTACCAAGTCCTACAGCACTTCCTGCCGCCGCCAGCACAAAGCCGATGGACCCGGTAAAGCTTCCTCTCTTTTTTTCCATGATATTTCCTCCTAAAGATAGATAGTCTCTATTATATAAGAAGACGCCTCAGAAAGCCAGCAGAAAATCATGAAAAAAGACAAAAAAATAAGAGCCATTCGATTTCTTCTTTTCGAATGGCTCTTTACATGTCAATCTGAAGTTTCATTTTGTTATCCTCCTTTTCACTTCATCCCTTTTCACTTTTCATGGTGCTTCTTTTCATTCACTTTATTGGATCATCTATATAAACACATCTTTGTGTGGTTTTTTGGTTTAAGTTGGTCAAGCCATTGGACCGTCCTCCTGTTTTCTAAGAACCGACTCTTCTATGAACTCTCTTTTTTCTTCTTTGGAATAAACTTCCTTTGTTTGTGTTATAGGTTCGTTTCTTTTTTGTTTGTAACTGTATTGTACTAGAATAAATACAATTTGTCAACCCGTATTTTCTAATTTTTTATATTATTTTTCTTCTTTTTCTGTGTACTTGTTTTAATTATTCAAAATATTCTGTTAATTTCTATACATTTCCCCGTTTACCCTAATTTCCATATCATCACATTATACATGCCCATACTCCCCCATCTCTTCACACACCTCTCCTCCGCCAAAACGTAAATGGCATCGGCCGCCGTAATGAGCCTGCCTGGATTTTTACTATATATTTCAAGCGACTTTTCGAGCACGCAGGCCGAGACTACAGGCTCGGCGCGCGCGCAGGCGGAGCGCGAAATATATAGTAAATATCCAGGCAGGCTCATTACGGCGGCCGATGCCCCACACCCAATCTCCTTTACAGCACACTTGCCAGGAAATTCTTAGTTCTCTCTTCCTTCGGGTTGGAGAAAATGGCATCCGGTGTACCCTGTTCCATGATCACACCTTCATCCATAAACATTACCCGGGTAGCCACCTCACGGGCAAAGCCCATCTCATGGGTAACCACAGCCATGGTCATACCATCATGGGCCAGTTCCTTCATAATCTCCAGAACCTCACCGACCATTTCCGGATCCAGAGCGGAAGTAGGCTCATCAAAAAGCATCATCTTCGGCTTCATCATCAGAGATCTGGCGATAGCGATACGCTGTTTCTGACCGCCGGACAACTGCGCCGGATAAGCATCTGCCTTGTCCGGAAGACCTACACGCTTCAGAAGCTCCACTGCTTCTGTGTGGGCCTGATCTTTGTCCATCAGCTTTAATTTTACCGGAGCCAGCGTCAGATTCTGTTCCACGGAAAGATTGGCAAACAGATTAAAATGCTGGAACACCATACCCATATGCTCCCGGATCTTATTAATATCCGCATGGGGATCGGTAATATCCTGACCGTCAAAAATGATCTGGCCGGAAGTAGGTACCTCCAGAAGGTTCATACAACGCAGGAATGTAGATTTACCGGAACCGGAGGGTCCGATGATAACCACCTTTTCGCCTACGGCAATATGCTCTGTGATATCGCGGAGAACGACATGATCTCCAAAAGATTTTGTCAGATTCTTAACGCTGATCATTTTTTCTCATGCTCCTTTCCACTTTGCCAAGAACGGTTGTCAGAATCATAACCATAGCCAGATAAATTGCGGCGATGGCAAGGAAGGGTACGATGGCCTGATACGTTTTACCCTGAATGATCATGGCTCCCTTGGTCAGGTCCTTCAGACCGATCACGGTAACAATGGATGTCTCCTTTAACAGAGTAATCAGCTCATTACCCAGAGCTGGCAGAACATTTTTGAATGCCTGC
>JAEDOO010000156.1 GCA_016301965.1 Lachnospiraceae bacterium
ATATCTACCTCACGGAGGTACCGCAGATCCGTATTAACGAGATCAATCAAAAAGAACTGGTTCCGCTGGCAAAGGAGATGAATGTGGATTTTATCTGGGTACATGGAAACAGTACTGTACTGGAATCCACCCTGGCCCATACCCTGAATTCCCGGGGCGTACATACATTAGTGGTAGAAATGGGCGTTGGTATGAGAATCACCAAGGAATACTGTAATCAGCTGGTGAAAGGTATCCTGAACCTTCTGGCGTGTCTGGGAATTTACACAGGCATCACCGATACCGTCAGACAGCCCCTGTATTCCGACTGTCCGGATGATGTGGAGTTTTTAAATGCGCCCTGCTGCGGCATCTTTGTCAAAGACAGAGAGCACGGCAGTCACGTAGAGCCGGAAGAACGCATTGGACGTATCCTGGATCCTCTGACTGGTGATGTACTTTCGGAGGTAAGAGCCGAAAACAGAGGCATTCTATTTACTGTACGGGAATATCCTGTGGTACAGATCGGTTCCCTGATGGGAAGAATTTTAAAAGATGACAGGGAGGTAAAGCAGGTATGAAAAAGGAAATCCTCTATGAGTTTAAGGCCCTGTACCGCGGAGACTTCCGGATCACTGGCTATACCTTCGGCGAAGGAGAAAAAAGTATCTGCATCCTGGGAAATACGAGAGGAAACGAATACCAGCAGATCTACTGCTGTTCTCAGCTTATCCACCGGTTAAAAGAGCTGGAGGCAGACGGACAGCTGGTACCCGGTCATCAGATCCTGGTGATCCCCACCGGGAACCCCTACGGCCTGAACACAAAGATACGCTTCTGGGGAACAGACCACACCGACATCAACCGCATGTTCCCAGGTTATGACAAAGGAGAGACCACCCAGCGAATAGCGGCCGGGATCTTCGAAGCCGTCAAAGAGTATCAGGTCGGTGTACAGTTTTCTTCCTTCTACATGAAAGGCACCTTCATGCCCCATGTTCGCATCATCCGTACAGGCTACGAGGATGCCGAAATGGCCAAAAGCTTTGGCCTGCCCTATGTGGTGCTCAGAAATCCCCGCCCCTTCGATACGACCACATTAAACTACAACTGGCAGATCTGGGAAACCGATGCTTACTCCATCTATACGACCCACACCGAGAATATCGACAAAACATCAGCAGCACAGGCCGTGGATGCCATTCTGCGCTTCATGAAAATCAAAGGTATAGTCAAAGGCGAATTCGGGGAAGGATGCGCCTCAAAAATCATCGATGACAACAAACTTCTGACCGTACGAATGGATACCGCCGGCATCCTGGACATGCAGGCACATGTCGGGGACCACGTCTTCAAAGACCAGATCCTAGCCTACCTGGTAGACCCCTATGAAGGAGACATCCTCAAAGAAGTCAAAGCCCCCTGCGACGGCACCATACTCTTCGCCAGAGACGAACCCATGGTATACAGCAGCATGGCCCTGTTCAAATTAGTAAAAAGAGAGTAAAAAATTGTTATTTGCCCTCCCATTTACACAATCCATCCCGTCCTCCCACGCCAAAAAAGTAGATGCAATTTCAGGGCTTCCGGGAGATATGTATATAAACTTCCCGCGACTTTAACGAGCACGACTCCGAGACTACAGGCTCGGAGCGAGCGCAGTAGGAGCAGGAAGTTTATATACATATCCCCCGGAAGCCCTGAAATTGCTCACCCACCATCCAAATCCCTCACCCATCCCCCATTCGATATCATCCTATAACGATTCAGAAATTGACAGCCAATTAACACAATAGTATAATGGACGATGGTATGTTATGCGGATACACAAAATCAACCCCAAAATGTCAGGAGGTTACCACTATGCGGATGGGATATACTACCGGATCCTGCGCAGCGGCAGCAGCAAAAGCAGCCGCACTGATGCTATTTACAGGAACAACGGTTGAAGAGACAGCATTGAGGACACCAAAAGGTGTGCTGCTCCATCTGAATATTGAAAACATCACCCGGGACGCAGATCACGTAAAATGTGCTGTCAGAAAAGACGGCGGCGATGATCCCGATGTCACCACAGGACTTCTCGTTTACGCTGAGGTAAGTAAATGTGAGGAAAACGGTGTTGTCATCGACGGCGGTATCGGAGTGGGAAGAGTAACCAAGAAAGGCCTGCAGCAGCCTGTGGGAGAAGCGGCCATCAACAATGTGCCGCGCCAGATGATCACCGAAGCGGTAACGGAGATCTGTCTGCAGCAGGGCTATACCGGAGGAATGAAGGTAGTGGTTTCGGTACCGGGAGGGGACGAGATTGCTCAGAAAACCTTCAATCCCAGACTTGGCATTGTCGGGGGCATATCGATTCTTGGTACATCGGGAATCGTAGTGCCGATGAGTGAAGCGGCACTGATCGAGAGTATCCATGTAGAAATGCGCATGCTTAAGGCCAACGGCGGTGACTATCTGGTCATTACACCGGGGAATTACGGCGAGGTTTTTTCTCAAAAGCAAAGAGACATCCGGCTGGATTATGCGATGAAATGCAGCAATTATGTAGGGGAAACGCTGGATTTTGCCAGAGAGCTGGGTGTAAAAGGCATACTTTTTATAGCGCATATCGGAAAATTTATCAAAGTGTCCGGAGGGATCATGAACACCCATTCCATGCATGCTGACAGTCGTGCGGAGCTGATGGCAGCACAGGCGATCCGGGCAGGCGCTGATCTGGAGACGGCCAGAAGGATTCTGGATACGATCACTACAGAAGAAGCGCTGGATATATTATATGAAAAAGGCCTTACAGACGCGTTCATGCAGGTGGTACTGCCAAAAGTAGAGTACTATCTGGATCATCGGGCCAAAGGAGAGCTGAAGCTTGGGACAATTCTGTTTTCCAGTGTACACGGTATGCTGGGAGAGACATCCCGGGTGGCTGAGCTCAAGGCGTGTATCAACGCCCAGAAAAATATGACAGATTTGGGAGAAAAATATGACAGGTAAATTATATGGTGTAGGTGTAGGCCCTGGAGATCCGGAGCTTCTGACACTCAAAGCCCTTCGTCTGATCAAGGAAGCACCTGTGATTGCGGTACCGGGTACTGTTCCGGAAAATACTGTGGCTTACAAGATCGTAGTGCAGGCATATCCCGAGCTGGCAGAAAAAGAGCTTCTGCCCATCGATATGCCCATGACAAAGGATCACGAAAAGCTTCGTGAAAGTCACGAAAAAGGCGCCAAAGCCGTTGCTTCTGTTCTGAATCAGGGAAAAGATGTGGTATTTCTTACCTTGGGAGATACTACGGTTTATTCTACATACCTTTATGTACATCACAGAGTAGCAGAGATGGGATATGACACAGAGATCGTCAGCGGTATCACTTCTTTTTGTGCCGTGGCTGCCCGTCTGAATATCGGGCTGGTGGAGAAACATGAGGAACTGCACGTTATTCCGGCATCCTATCAGATAGAAGAGGCATTACAGCTTCCGGGTACCAAAGTACTGATGAAAGCCGGCAAAAAGATGGCTGAGGTCAAGGCCACCATCAAGCGTCTTGGCGCGTCCGCTGTGATGATCGAAAACTGCGGTATGCCCAACGAAAAAATATACAGATCTGTGGATGAGATCCCGGAGGATGCCGGTTATTATTCCCTGATCATTATTAAAGACAGTAAACGGGCCTGACCCGGGAAAGAGGACTTGATATGATACATTTTGTGGGAGCTGGTTCCGGTGCGCCGGACCTGATTACCATTCGCGGAAAAAATCTTCTGGAGAAGGCAGATGTGATTATCTATGCCGGTTCTCTGGTAAATCCGCAGCTGCTTGACTATGCAAAAGAAGACTGTCAGATCTACAACAGCGCGCTCATGACACTGGAAGAGGTACTGGAGGTCATGTTTAAAGCCGAAGAGGAAGGAAAGATGACGGTACGTCTGCATACCGGAGATCCCTGTCTGTACGGTGCCATCCG
>JAEDOO010000157.1 GCA_016301965.1 Lachnospiraceae bacterium
AATTTGCATACATACCTGACAGCCGACACCCCGGAGGCATCTTTCGTTCAACTGCGAAGCTCACGTTTTTATGAAGGATTTATGACTTTGGTTGACGCGGTACAGGGCATGTGCTATAATACGAAACGAATTCGAAAAGAAAATGATACACAAACGTAATAAATAAGAGGGGTACATACTATGAGAAAAGGCAGAAAACTTATCGCTGCGCTGCTGGCAGTGATGATGGTATATACACTGACCGGCTGCTCGCTGTCTTCAGTCAAAGAATCCTGGAAGCTGCTCTTGGGGAAATC
The DNA here is from genome assembly GCA_016301965.1 of Lachnospiraceae bacterium. Classification (GTDB taxonomy): domain Bacteria; phylum Bacillota; class Clostridia; order Lachnospirales; family Lachnospiraceae; genus UBA11957. The sequence continues at coordinate 297 of JAEDOO010000157.1, forward strand.
AGACAAAGGAACGATGACAACAGCACAGATGCAGGAATTAAAGGATAATAAAGTAATTCGGATCGTGGATGAGAATCTGGCGGCACCGGAGTTTACACTGAATCTTGGCGATACTTACACCTATCAGGTGGGAGCCGGAGCGGAAGCATTGACTGTGCAGGCACAGGCACCGGAAGGGACAGTTACTTACCAGTGGTATACCTCCGCAGCTGATATGAATGGCGGAGGGAAACCTATAGAGGGCGCTACTGAGGCTACTTACACACCGGACACTTCTGAGAAAGGAACCACATATTATTTTTGCGTAGCTACTACGACAGTAGATGATCGTATTCGTGAATCTACCAGTCATGTGACTGCTGTTGTTGTGCAGGATGTGGCAGATATGAGTGTGATCGCTCCTGAACAGCTGAATGAATAAGTTATAATGGGCCGTATCCAAAGGATGCGGCTTTTTTATGCTTTGTATCGGTGAGAAAGACCGGGTGCCCCTTTTTCTGGAGCTTCTTTTAATTAAATGTTGCAATTTCAGCAGAGGTCTTGTATATTTACTTGTAGTGCTGTGTATTGACAGCAGGAGGCAAAAAGATGAGTGATATGATTAAAGTTGCGGTAGATGCCATGGGCGGTGATAACGCACCGGCAGCTATTGTTAAGGGAGCTGTGGATGCTCTGCAGGAAAGAGATAATTTATTCGTCTATCTGGCAGGCAAAGAGGAGGCGATCCGACAGGAACTGTCCAAATACAGCTATCCCCAGGAACGTATACAGATCGTACCTGCATCTCAGGTGATCGAAACAGGTGAACCACCGGTAAATGCTATCCGCGGTAAGAAGGATTCTTCTCTGGTGGTGGCTCTTGGACTGGTCAGAAAAGGTGAAGCTGACGCTTTTGTATCCGCCGGCAGCACAGGGGCGGTCCTGGTGGGAGGCCAGGTAATGGTTGGTAAGCTGAAAGGTGTGGAGCGTGCGCCGCTGGCACCGCTTATCCCTACTTTGAAAGGCAGTTCTCTTCTGATCGACTGTGGTGCTAATGTAGATGCCCGTTCCAGCCATCTGGTTCAGTTCGCCAGAATGGGTTCTATCTATATGGAAAATGTCATGCATATCAAAAATCCACGGGTTGCACTGGTAAATATCGGTGCAGAGGAGGAAAAAGGCAATGCTCTGGCCAAGGAGACCTATCCGCTGTTAAAAGCCTGTGAGGATATTAATTTTATTGGAAATATTGAAGCCAGAGAGATCCCGGAAGGCAAGGCAGACGTTATTGTCTGTGAGGCTTTCGTTGGAAATGTGATTCTGAAACTGTATGAAGGTGTAGCCGGTGCACTGATGAAAAAAGTGAAGGCTGGAATGATGTCTACCCTTCGCAGCAAGATCGGAGCGCTGCTGGTCAAGCCGGCACTGAAGAAGACTCTTAAAGATTTTGATGTTTCAGAATATGGAGGAGCGCCGCTTCTCGGCCTGAAAGGGCTTGTGGTTAAATCCCATGGCAGTTCAGATGCCAATGAGATAAAGAATTCTATATTACAGTGTATTCAGTTCAAAGAACAGAAAATTAATGAGAAGATCAGTGAACACATGAATACGAAGGAAGAGAGGAAAGATCATGGAATTTGAAAAGATTCAGAACATTATCGCTGAGGTTTTAAACGTGGATAAGGATGAGATCACCATGGATACCACCTTTATCGATGACCTGGGTGCAGATTCTCTGGATGTTTTCCAGATTATTATGGGTATTGAGGAAGAATTTGACCTCGAGATCCCGACTGAAAAAGCGGAAAGCATTGTAACGGTAGGCGATGCAGTAGAAGCCATCCGCAATGCCTGACCGTACAGGCATACAACCATAACAGTACAGGACAGGGGAGGGTTTATACAGTGTATAGATGCTTTTCTGTCCTGTTCTTTTTCACAGAAAAAAGGAGTAGTCTATGGAGATAAAACACCTGGAAGAACGACTGGGATATATATTTCGTGACAAGAGCCTGCTGGATATGGCGCTTCGTCACAGTTCCTATGTCAATGAGCATCATATGAAACGTATACAGTGTAACGAGAGGCTGGAATTTTTGGGAGATGCTGTGCTGGAAATGGTCAGCAGTGAGTTTTTATATGGGCTGTATCCGGATAAACCGGAGGGAGAGTTGTCTAAGATCCGGGCCAGCCTTGTGTGTGAGCCGTCACTGGCTTTTTGTGCCCGGGAGATCGGTCTGGATCATAGCCTGAAGCTGGGCAAAGGTGAAGAACATACCGGCGGACGCCAGAGAGATTCTATTATTTCGGATGCTTTGGAGGCAACTATCGGTGCTATTTTTCTGGATGGTGGGATTACTAATGCAAAAGAGTTTATTCTGAACCATGTGCTGAATGATATGGACAGCAAACGTCTCTTTTATGATAGTAAGACCATATTGCAGGAAAGAGTACAGGGTCATATGGAAGGTGCTATTCGCTATGAACTGGTTCGGGAAGAAGGGCCGGATCATGCAAAATCCTTCTATGTGGATCTGTACATTGGAAACAAAAGGTTCGGTCAGGGTATGGGACGGACCAAAAAGGCTGCGGAACAGAAAGCCGCGTACATGGCTTTATGCAGTATGAAAGAACAGGAAGGCGAAGAACAGAGAGTATAAACTATGTATTTAAAGAGCATCGAGGTACAGGGATTTAAGTCCTTTGCCAATAAAATTAAATTTGAGTTCCATAACGGTATCACTGGTATTGTAGGACCAAATGGCAGCGGAAAAAGTAATGTTGCCGATGCGGTGCGCTGGGTATTGGGTGAACAGAGTGCCAAGCAGCTGCGTGGCGGCAATATGCAGGATGTTATTTTTTCCGGTACACAGCTGAGAAAACCTCTGGGGTATGCGTCTGTGGCGATCACGCTGGATAATGCAGACCATAAACTGGATACTTCCTATGAGGAAGTCACCGTTACCCGCCGTCTCTACCGTTCAGGGGAAAGTGAATATCTGATGAACGGCGCTGCCTGCAGACTGAGAGACATTCAGGAACTGTTTTATGATACCGGTATCGGTAAGGAAGGTTATTCCATCATCGGTCAGGGCCAGATCGATAAGATCCTGAGTAATAAGCCGGATGACCGACGGGAGCTTTTTGATGAGGCTGCCGGCATTGTAAAATTTAAACGCAGAAAAAATACCACTCTGAAGAAGCTGGAAGAAGAAGAACAGAATCTGGCCCGTGTCAGTGATATCCTGTCAGAATTGACCAGACGGCTGGGTCCCTTAAAACGCCAGTCTGAATCCGCCCGTATCTATTTGAAAAAGAGGGACGAGCTGAAGACCCTGGATCTGAATATGTTTCTTCTGGACCGTGCCCGGATGGAGAAAGAATACGATCGTTTGCAGCAGGCCTACGGCGCGTCCGGCGAAGAACTGGCAGAGACAAGAGTGCAGTTTGATAAGACAAAGGAAGAATATGATACGCTGGAGCAGGAACTGACCGAGCTGGAAAAAAAGATTGAGACCAGCAGAGAGGCGGTATCTCAGCATGCTCTGGTGCAGAAGCAGCTGGAAGGCCAGATCCATGTGCTGAATGAGCAGATCCGCACGGCTACAGAAAATCGTAAGCTGCACGATGCCCGTCTGGAAAC
>JAEDOO010000023.1 GCA_016301965.1 Lachnospiraceae bacterium
ATCGTCCTATGTAAAATGTATCCGCTTCTTCCTCTCCATCGGAAACAAAATCAATCCTCGCAAAATAGGGGGACTCTTTCAGTTTTTCCAGCTTCTCTCGCACTTCCACGGCAAATGCTCCCGTTCGATCCGTCTGATCCAGCAGCCGCTCATTTTGCAGTTTTTCATGGCTGTCCATCTCGTTACGATATTCTGCCATATATTTTTTCGACTCTCTATACTCCTGATCTAACCTGATTACATCTTCCTTTGCTTTTATCAATGCGGTATCGATGGTGTTCAGCGTACAGTTAAGATGCTCCAGTTCCTCCGGAAATGGTATTGCATTCTGATTTTTCATAACTCCCTCACTTTCTTGCATTTTTACGTCTATCTGCACCTGCAATGACACCCAGCAAGTATTGCCGGCTATTTCGATATTCACCAAACAGCTTGCAGGCATGCTAATCTCTGTATTTTTCGCATAAAAAAAGAATACCACCAACGCAAAGGTTGGTGGTAAACTGTAGGGTTTAGAAGCGTAATTCAATTTTTCCTGTGCAGACTATTTCCTATCTGGCCTCTGCCCTCGTTATTATGCTTTCATTTCTTTCAGCAAAGTCTGTATTTTTCCTGCATTTTTTTCTGCTTTTGCCAGTGATAACAGCAGTCTGTCGCAGACAGAAATAATATCCTCCTCTTGTTCCGGTGTATCCAGTATCTCCCGAATATCAGATTCCGGATCCTTAGAGAGCTGCTGCAGCATCCGTCGGATGGCTTCCAGAGAATAATTCGCACATCGTAATACCCGGATAATTTTTAATTGCCGGATATCCGCATCGGTGTAAATGCGATACCCATTTTGTTTTCTTTTAATCGTCAAAAGACCATTCATTTCCCAGTTACGCAGTGCATCTACGGAAATATCCAGGTACATGGATACCTCTTTCCTTTTCATGCACAGCTGATTTTCGTGTACATCTCCCTGCAGGATGTCCTGTACAATTCTTATCGCTTCTTCCGCAGCCATCCTTTCTTTCTCCAGCTGTGTCAGATACTCTTCTGTCTGCCGGATAGCGCCGTCAACATCACCTTTTGCACAGGTTTTGATCATATCGACGATTTTCTTTCGCAAACCATTCTGTAATATCTCTATCTCAAAGCCGAGACGTACCACCTGTATTTGATAAAGATGCAGATCCGTGAATACACGATACCCATTCTCTTCCCGAACCGGTTTCGTGATCAGTCCCCATTTCTCATAAAAACGCACTGTGTTGGGATGTATTCCCATCATCTTGGCTACTTCTGCTGTTCTGTATGTATGCAATACATCTTCTCCGTGTTATTGTTTAATTCTGATGATAATTCTGCAGAAAATCTCCCAGATCTCCCATAGCCCGTTTCAGATTCTCAATTCTCGGCAGATACACCACCCGGAAATGATCTGGCTCATGCCAGTTAAATCCGGTACCGTTGACGATCAGCAGCTTTTTCTCCCGCAGAAGATCCAGGGCAAACTGCTCATCGTTGGTAATGCCAAATTTCTTCACATCCAGCTTCGGGAAAGCATAAAATGCCGCCTGAGGCTTCACACAGGTGATACCCGGAATATCATTTAATGCCTCGTACACATAATTTCTCTGTTCATAGATCCGCCCTCCCGGCACCAGATACTCCTTGACGCTCTGGTAACCGCCCAAGGCCGTCTGAATAATGGACTGCGCCGGCACATTGGAGCATAGACGCATATTGGACAGCATGTGAATACCTTCGATGTAGTCTTTCGCAATCTTCTTGTTGCCGCTTAAGATCATCCAGCCCACGCGGAAACCGGCGATCATATGGGATTTGGACAATCCGCTGAAAGTCACACAGAACAGATCCGGTGCCAGAGATGCAATGGAAGTGTGCTCCAATCCATCCATAACGAGACGGTCATAGATCTCGTCAGAAAAGATGATCAGCTGATGCTCCCGGGCAATCTCAACGATCTGTTCCAGGATCTCCTTCGGATACAGTACGCCTGTAGGGTTATTGGGATTGATGATAACGATAGCCTTGGTACGGTCCGTGATCTTGCGGCGGATATCATCGAGATCCGGATACCAGTTGGCTTCCTCATCACAGATATAGTGCACTACCGTACCTCCGGCCAGTGTGGCAGAAGCCGTCCACAGCGGATAATCCGGCGCCGGAATCAGAATCTCATCCCCCTGATCCAGCAGTGCCTGCATACACAGGGTGATCAGCTCACTGACACCATTTCCCGTATAAATATCGTTCATCTGCACGTTGGGCAGCTTTTTGATCTGGGCATACTGCATGATCGCCTTGCGGGCAGAGAAAAGTCCCCGGGAATCCGAATAGCCCTCACATTCCGTCAGCTGCTGGCGCATATCCGCGATCACTTCATCCGGTGTACGGAACCCAAAGGGCGCCGGATTACCGATATTCAGCTTGAGGATCTTCATTCCCGCCTCTTCCATGCGGGCAGCTTCCTCCACTACCGGTCCGCGCACATCGTAAAGCACATTGTCGAGTTTCATAGATTTGGTAAAGTGACGAATACCATTCTCATCCCGGATATCCCGGCGGGCAGGCATCGGATCCTCTTTTGTCTCCACCGTTTCTGCTTCCATGGGCACATCTTCCCCCTGCAGCCAAAGTTGATTTACACCGAGGGCCTGAGCCATCACCTTTAAAATATCCCGGCGGGGCTGGGATTTGCCGCTCAGGTACTGGCTGATATGACTTTTACTGAGATGAATACCACTCTCTTCTCCCACCGGTTCTGCCAGGCGAACCAGATCTACCTGACGAAGATTCTTTATGTCCATGATTTCTTTTAAACGCTCTGCTACTGTTGCCATTACTGTCCTCCCCGGGATGAGCTCCCGTCATTATCAAAGTTTTGTATCACTCTGGACAGTATAACACCATGTGCGCAGAAGTTCAACTCTTTAATCTAAAGTTAATATTTTTAAACTTCTCATACCCCCAGGCATAAAGCCTTGCCCCATGCATCCAAAAGTTTATCCAGCGTCCAGGCCGCATTGGCCGGACTCGTAGAGGGCAATACGATGGCTTCCCGCCCCAGCTTTTCCTGCTGATACTTCCCATACATCTTCCCGGCTGTTTTTCCATTGACAAAAATCTGCCGAATATCTGCCTCTTCAAGAATACGTTCGATGGGATTTGGCACCACATCCCGTATCGAAGCATCACTGGATCCGCTGATGGTGCAGCTTTCAATAACATCCCACACCGCAATATAATTCCGATGCAGAAATTTCTTTTTTTCTTCTATAGTATCCGGTACCGGCTCCTTATATACCCCCGCCAACACTTTCCAGAACCTATTCTGGGGATGATGGTAGAAAAAGGCAGCCTCCCTCGATTTCACCGAAGGAAAGCTGCCAAGGATCAAAATCCGGCTGTCCCGGTCATAAACCGGCTCTATATTGTGTACAGCTCTCTCACTCTTCATTGATAGACTCCTCATCAAACTCCACCAGAGCATAATAACCTCTGGGATTTTCCTCGATCTCCAGCACCTTGCCGGTTCTGCTCTTCAGCCTCTGATAAGCCGGATAATTCTTGCTCATGGCCACCGCCGGCACGATGGTATAATAATAGGAAGTAGGCAGCTGGCTCTCTGTCACTGTGACCTCCTGGCCTATGGTCAGAAGTCCTGTCCGCTCCATTTTAAACTCCATTTTACGCATGATCATCTTCCTTTCTCAGATCCACAAACGAAAATTCAAAGGGATGGATAAAGCTGCTGCCCCGCATCCGCAGATCATCCATCATATAATCTGCCACCTTTGCACAATGCTCGATCATGCAGAAACGACGCTTCTGCTCCGCTGCCGCCCGGGCTGTGATGCCGATCCCCGCAAAAGGATCCAGCACTACATCGTTTTGAAACGAATAATACTGCACCACACGCTCTGCCAGTCCCCTGGGAAATCTGGCCGGGTATTTTTCCTCCGGATCCGCATGAATATTCCAAATGTTTGTCTTTTCGTAACCATCCGGAATACGGGATCTTTCCACCAGCTCCGGCTGGGGATGATCATGGATCAGCGCATCGATCAGCACATCCTGCCCTTTTCGGTAAACCATCAGATACTCCGTTACCGGCTGAGGTTTGTACTGCAGCGGATTTCTGTCCACGGAAAAACGGCTGCCGCGGCCCGTCATACGTCCGGAACCATCCGCATTGCGAAGAATGATATCGTCCACAAACACAAACCCTTCCTCCATAAAGATCCGGTGCAGATCAAAGGTCACCGCGATACGCAGGGAAGATTCACTGCGGGTTCTTCTGGGAATCAGCACATGGGACGCCGTGATCGCCAGAAATCGGCCGTCTGTCAGCACACGACCGCACTCCCGGATCACTTCCCGCATATACTCCAGATATGCTGTATAAGCCGTCTGAATATCCTCGTCCTGCCCCGGCAAAAAGGGCTCCGGTGAGGTCATGATCAGATCCACACTCTCCTTTGGCAGGAACTGAAGACCCTGCAGTGCATCGGCCAGAATCACCTGATTCTGCAGCGATGATATTCTGTATTCCCGTTTTTCTCTTCTGGCTGCCATAATACTACTCTCCAAATTCTTTATCGTAAGTGCTTCCTTTAAGTGAAACAGCCGAATAGGATCGTCTGCAACGCAGTCCGCATACTATCCGGCTGTTGATTCTTCTGTAAACTTGTATCCGTTCAGTTTTCAAAGCTATACTGCTCACACGTTACGAAACTTTTCCTGCATCATTTTGATAACAGGCTCCGGCACGTAACGGGAAATATCTTTTCCATAAAAACCAATCTCTTTTACAATGGTGGAGCTTAAGAAAGCATATTCCAGACTCGTGGTAAAAAAGATGGTATCCATATCCGGATCGATGGAATGATTCGTCTGCGCCATCTGCATCTCGTACTCAAAGTCCGAAACGGCTCTCAATCCACGGACGATGACATGGGCATTGTTTTCTCTGGCAAAATCCACGGTCATACCGTCAAAAAACTTGACCGATACATTTGGCATGTCCTGAATACACGCCTCGATCATGGCCTTTCTCTCCTCCAGCGTGAAAGTAGATGTCTTTTTTGAATTTTTCAAAATTCCGATAATCACTTCGTCCATGGCTTTAGAAGCGCGTCGGATGATATCCAGATGCCCCAGCGTAATGGGATCAAAGCTTCCCGGATAGATTGCTTTTGCCAATTTATCTTTTCCTCCGTATGGCAGATTCTTATATCTTCACTGAACCAGTGTCTCCCGTGCCTGTGCGGCGACGACAGATTACTGCATTGTCCAGCTGCCGTTTGTATTTGTACCTTTATAGATCCGTGCGCCATCGCCGGATACCAGAACATGGATCACCGTTTCTTCTCCCTTGCTTACAGAAAAATTGTAATACGGTACATTCTGGTAAGTCGTGGTGCCTTCATATTTATAAACATACGCTGTACCTTCATCGTCTGCTGCGCCATAATACTTTTTGGCGAGTTCCATGGCTGCGTCCGAAGTGATCGTTGCTCCGGCAATATCACTGTCCACTGATCCAGCGGCTGCCTGCTGAGATGTATCTGTTCCTGTGGAGGCACTGCCGGAAGAAGTATCTGTCTGAGATGTCTGGCTTGCAGCTGAGGATCCTGTATTTGTGGAAGTTCCCGGCATGGAAAGAACCTGACCATACTGTGATGTACCGCTGTCTGAGGAAGATGTACCCGTCTGGGTACTATCCGTCTGACCGTCCGCAGTCAGTCCTGCCTGGGATGTCTGCTTAGTCTCCTCCTGCTGATCTCCTACCAGTACAGTCTCCATATCCATTTTTGTCATCTTCTGCAAAGAGACGATGGTATAGTGGAATGGTGACTTTGCCCCCTTATAGGGACTCTTTTTGATCACTGCCGCATATTCACCCAGAGATGTCTGCGAAGAAGAATCTACCAGATATACACTCAGCTGATATGTACCATTCTTTTGCTGCTTGGAACAGGACTGTATAGAAATATCGTAGGCACTAGTATCGTTCATGGCAAACTTCCATTTGCTGCCTTTTCTGGTTACACTGGCATTACCCTCTTCGATTTCTGGAAGCTTCTTGGCTTTTCCAAGATCACTGTACAGGGCAGCAGCATAGTAGCGAAGCTGAGCTTTTTTCAAGGTATATTCCTTCGTCTCCTCATCAAAGGTGATCCTTTTGTTGTTGACCCCATATGCGGACACAAGATAATTCATTTCTTTCCAGAAACTGTCACCGTTTTCCTTCGCTGCCATATCGTAAGGCTCGCTTCCCTCATATTCAGAAATCATGCGTGCCAGCAATACATAACTTACAGAGGACATATCCTCCTCCAGAGAAATGCTGGCCCCCACAGTCTGTCCACTGGAAGTCTGAGACGCATCCGCTGTCTGAGAGCCGGTCTGAGGCATTTCCAGAGCCTGAGAATCTGCCTGGGATGTCTCTGGTGTCTGAGAAGCCATCTGGGATGTCTCTGTACCGGACTCTTCTGATGTGATGGCAGATCCGGCAATCACGGAAGCTTCTTTATCTTTATTTTTTCCACATGCAGTAACGCTGCACACTGCCAGTGCGATCAGCATTCCCGCTAACACTCTCTTTTTCATGTAGGACCTCTCTTGCTTTTCTTCTATCAATAAACGGTAGGAATCTCATAGATAGACTTATTTTATCATATCCGGAAATGAATGCAAATAGAGAATTTGCGGATATAGCAAACAAAAAACACACCGACAACTGCCCTCTTTAAAGGATGTATCGTCATCGGTGTGTTGACTTTTTCTCTGCGAAATCAGATCCGGTTATAAACTCTTACCAGTCAGCATCTCATATGCCTGCAGATACTTGGCAATGGTCTTGTCCACGATATCCTGGGGCAGAGTCCAGTTGTTGTCCGGGTTGGCCTTCAGCCAGTCACGGGCAAACTGTTTGTCGAAGGACGGCTGTCCATGACCTGCTTCATAACCGTCTGCCGGCCAGAAACGGGAGCTGTCCGGTGTCAGCATCTCGTCAGCGATCACGATATTGCCGTTCTCATCCAGACCAAACTCAAACTTGGTATCAGCGATGATGATACCGCGGCTCAGTGCGTACTCAGCGCACTTTTTATACAGAGCGATGGTGCAGTCGCGCAGCTTTTCTGCATACTCCTGTCCCTTGCCCGGGAATCTCTTCTCCAGATAATCTACACTCTGCTCAAAAGAAATATTCTCGTCATGATCACCGATCTCTGCTTTGGTGGACGGTGTGTAGATGGGCTCCGGCAGTTTATCGGATTCCTTCAATCCCTCCGGCAGCTTGATGCCGCAGACCTTGCCGGTCTTTTTGTAGCTTTCCCAGCCGCTTCCGGTAATATAGCCACGAACGATACACTCAATGGGCAGCATCTCCAGCTTCTTGCACAGCATACTGTTGCCGTCGTATTTTTCCTGCTGGAAGAATTCCGGCATATCTTTTACATCCACAGAAAGCATATGATTCGGCAGGATATCCTGTGTCATATCGAACCAGAACTTGGACATCTGTGTCAGCACAGTACCTTTCTTGGTCACTTCGTTATTCAGGATGACATCAAAGCAGCTGATACGGTCAGTTGCCACCATGATCAGGCTGTCACCATTGTCATAAATCTCGCGTACTTTTCCCTCTTTGATCGGTTTCATGCTTGGTATTCCTTTCTATTTCTAATAAATAATAGGCTACTTATCTGCTTCTCTTATAAACTAGCACCAAAGTCTGGTTTCGTCAAGGCTGTAATTCATAATATTTGCCCACGCTACATTCAGCCCCTGCAGATCTCTTCGATGCGATCCAGCTCTTCTTTCGTAAAGGGACGACTCTCCACCACCTTGCAGTTCTCCCGGATCTGCTCCGGTCTCGATGCACCGATGATCACACTGGTCACGTCACTGTCCTTCAGATCCCAGGCCAGTGCCATCTGCGGCAGAGACTCTCCTCTCTCCTGGGCCAGCTCGTTCAGCGCCCGGATCTTTGCCAGTTTCTCCGGTGTGATATCCTTTTCCTTCAGGAAACGGCCATCCGTCATGACACGGCTGTCCTTCGGAATACCCTGCAAATATTTATCGGACAAAAGTCCCTGGGCCAGCGGAGAAAAGGCAATGATACCGATACCGTTCTGACCCGCATATTCCTTGACGCCATCCTCCTCGATGGTGCGGTCAAAGAGGGAATATCTTCTCTGATTAATGATAAACGGGCAATGCAGCTCCTTTAAGATCTCTGCGGCTCTTCTCGTAGATTCCTTATCGTAATTGGAGATACCGGCATACAGTGCCTTGCCGCTTTTGACCGCCTGATTCAGTGCTTCCATGCTCTCTTCCAGAGGAGTTTCCGGGTCACGTCTGTGATGATAAAAGATATCCACATACTCCAGTCCCATCCGTTTCAGACTCTGGTCCAGACTGGCCAGCAGGTATTTCCGGGAACCCCAGTTTCCGTAAGGGCCGTCCCACATCTCGTATCCCGCCTTGGTGCTGATTACCAGCTCATCTCTGTAGGGAAGAAAATCCTGTTTCAGGATGCGTCCCCAACTCTCCTCAGCGCTGCCCGGCACCGGCCCGTAATTGTTGGCCAGATCAAAGTGGGTAATGCCGAGATCAAAAGCGGTCTGGCACATCCGGCGCATATTCTCATAATCCGCCGAGCTGCCAAAATTATGCCAGAAGCCAAGAGAAACCGCCGGAAGCATCAGTCCGCTGTTTCCGCATCTGTTGTATTTCATTCTTTCGTATCGTTTATCATCTGCCTGGTACATGTAGCTGCCTCCCTTTTGTTTTCCGTACAGGGGAAAACCATATTTTTTTCAGTATACCATACCGATTCCCCAATGTCACAGCGAAACAAAAGAATCCCGGAAATTTTCCCAACAAGTCTTTGATTTCCGTAGTGTCCTCAAACCCTTCTATCCTGAGGGACTTCGGGCAGATCATCTTTTCTTAAAAATTCTGACTTATTCGTTATATACTACCTTTTTCCCCCTCGCATGGTATAATGGAAAAAATAAATTTGAATACTACAGGGAGACAAAAGAATATGAAAGAAAAAATCAACACTCTTTGCAGCAAAGTTCAATTCCTTTCAGGGGCTTCGCTTAAGCTGATCGCCATCCTGTCCATGCTTATTGACCATGTAAACAAGGCACTGATCTATCCAAACCTGACTTCAAATAATGGAGCTCTTACTGTTGTGAGTAATCTATTTGATATCATCGGCAGAATTGCCTTCCCATTGTTCTGTTTTTTCGTGGTTGAAGGTTATTTCAAAACACGAAACCGAAAGAAATATCTGATGAATTTGCTGATCTTCGGTGTGATCTCAGAAGTGCCTTTTGATATGTTTACCACGGCAAGTTTCTTTAATATGAACTGGAATAACGTCATGTTCACTCTGGCGTTAGTGCTTGTAACGATCTGGATCATCGATGTATTAAAAGAAAAAATGAAAAAGCAGCCAATAGTTCTCTGGTATTTCGTGTCGTGGATCATTGTTTTACTCATGTGCGCTGTTGCCATGTTTTTAGCCCTTGATTATGAGCACCACGCTATTTTGATCGGTTATTTCTTTTATCTGTTTCATGATGTGCCGCTCCTGTCCATCCCCTTTGGCTATGCTTCCATGTATACCCAGCCCTGGGCACTTTTGGGCTTTGGACTTACGCTTACATACAATGGACAACGCGGCAGGCAGCACAAGATGCTGAATTATTGGTTTTATCCTGTTCATCTGCTTATTCTTGGCATGCTGCGTTTCTATCTTGGCATTTAGGATCGGTACATAACAACAGCGAGGCAGCCGAAACTGTCTCGCTGAAAATCTCACATAATTACTCAAATTAATGCAATCTCTCTATACTATGAAAATGCACAAGTTCTGTATCGTCATCCAATATCCTATGGCAAAAGCAACGGGATCGTTTTTCCACTAATCCTCCGCTGCGCTTTGCTCGACTTCACCAAAAAATCCATACTCCATGTCTTGATTATACAAGCCATAATACCCTAATGTCGTATGTTCCTGTTCTTGCATATCATACCGCCCCGGCCACCACATCAGGAATTCTTCACTTAACTCCTCCAGCGGTGTATCCGGAAGGTAGAGAATATAATTCTTTCCCTTCTCCATACCATAAGGCTCAGATGGTACATATCGAACACCGTCTTCAATATATTCCTTGCCCTTTTCCACTTCCAGGCTTGCAAGCTTTAATGCATAGGAATAGTCGTCCAGCTTTTGCACAACCTCCAGATTACCTCCAAAATAACAGTAATACACTGTTCCATTTGGATAGTCCTCATCTGAAGTTCCCATATCCGAATCAAGGTATGTCCCGACAAAATAACCGCTTGGCTGAATCCGCAGATCCGTACTCCATCCGCCTGCGCCGCTGCTGAACATAAACTCAGAGGGCATACCTGCCGGGAATGCCAACGTATCTTCCTCATCTTCCAGTCTCACCGCTTCACTTGTTTCTTCCTCCCCGGCAACAGAAGGCTGTGCATTTTCTTTTTCGCTTTCGGTTTTTGACGATACGTCAGATGTGTCCGAATTCTCCTGAACTGCAGATGTTATATCCTCCGGATCCTGAAGTGACTTCTCCACCGATGCAGATGCAGTTGCCTGTCCTGTGGATGCACCACATCCTCCCACTGTTAACACCATTGTTGCTGTTAAGACAACACACAGGCTTTTCCACATTTTCATTCTTTTCATATTCTTTCCCGCTTTCTATAAATTATAGTGGTCCGAAACAATTGTATCTGTCTGTATTATAGAAAATTAAAGGAATTATCGTCAAGGTCATGGGAAGGATTTTCAAAATTCCTAAGAATTTGTCAATTTCTCAAGAAAGATGATAGAAATATTTTTCCCGCACCGCTGAGAAAAAATATATGTGATGGACGAATTTACCAATATGTGATATACTTATAAAAGTGTTGCTGATTATTCTGTATATTTTCCTGCCTGCTATGTGCAGGATCCGACATCAATGATCCAACAAATTATTCCGTAATATACCAGACATATGAAAGGAACATTTTTCATGAAATCATCAAGAAAACACAGCGCAAGAGTAACGGCTGCTTTGCTGGCTGCAGGGATGGTACTAAGTTCTGTATCCCCTGTATGCGCCAGTGAGATCACATCAGTTGTACAGGAGAGCCAGCAAAGTGAAACTTCTGCTCTCCCTGATATTCCTCCCAGCGAAGATCAGGAAACATCGGAAACTGATCCACCGGCTGAACCACCCGCTGAAAGTACAGATCCGACTATACCTCCTACTGCAGAGGAGAACCCGGGGCAAGATTCAGACATAGAAGACACCGATCCGACGGTTCCATCTAATCCGGACGATCAGCCAGAGACAAACAATCCCGATTCTTCTGAAGAAAATACTCCGCCTGAGTCCACAGAAGACACTTCATCAGACCCGGATGCTGACACACCTTCTGACCCGGCTGAGGATATATCCTCCGAAATAGTCGAGGACATGCCTTCTGAGGCAGATGACGAAGAATCTGACGACACCGACATTACTGTTCTGGATACTTCCTGGCTGAATCATATCAATTATGGCAAATATTTCTTTAACACAGTTGATATGCGAAAAGGATTTGCAAGAATCGATAAAGTATATGCTTACGCAAACGTAACCGACTATTTAAATGTACGCGAAAAAGCAGCCGAAAAATCAAGAATCGTAGGCACACTTTCACCAAAAGGTCTGTGCTACGTTATTGCTGACAGCGACAAAGAATGGGTATATATCGAGTCTGAAGATGTCCGCGGTTTCGTCAAAAATGAATATCTGCAGCAAGGCGAAGAAGCTCTTAACTATGTTCTCGAAATTGGCGAAGAAAACATGGAGACTGCTACGCTTCTCATACACCCAGAGGATAATAAAGCATTTACATACTCCTATGAGACCGTATATGACGTAGTACACGGCACAGGTGAAGGTGTTATCCGCTTTGCCGATCAGTTTGTGGGCAACTCTTATATCCTGGGCGGAAATTCTTTGACACACGGTATCGACAGTTCTCATTTTATATACCAGATACTATCCAGATGCGGTGTTTATGATGGACCATATACCACCCCCCATGGCTGGAGATGCATCGGAGAAGAAGTGGCCAGCCTTGATGATGCTCAGGCCGGAGATATTATATGCTATCAGAGTCATATTGCTTTATATGATGGCGGCGGCAGAATCGTTGAAGCCCAGGGACGGCTTCAGGGAATTACACATGACCGTGAAGCAGACAACAGTGAGATCGTTACCATTCGCAGATTGATCCCCACTTCAAATGATGAAGAAAACGCACAGATCATTTGTGAATATCTGTTGAGTAATGGTTTCTCTAAAGCCGGAGCTGCAGGTATCCTGGCCAATATTGCCAACGAGTCCTATCCTGCCTTTGAGCCATCTTCTCTGGAGCTTAGCTCCGTGCATAAAAGCGGTTTCTCCAGCGATCAGTATACTGCAATGGTAGACAATGGAAAAATCAGCAAGAAAGAATTTATCGTAAGCTCAACATTTGGTGTATATTCCGGCGGTAAATATGGTTATGGATTATGTGGATTTACTGATCCTAAGGTCAAAGCATATGTATATCATTATACTGTCGAACAGGGAAAGAGCGTAGGAAGTATCTCCGGACAGCTTGATAGTCTTCTGGCCTATCTGTCTGAATATAATCCAGGCCTTCTTTCCAGACTGAAAAACGCAACCGATCCGGAAGCTGCTGCAGCTGCTTTTCTGAAGGAATATGAAAGACCTGCAAACCTGCAGTCAGCAGAAATCAAACGAACTTCTGCTGCCAGATCAATTTACACTGCTATAGAATAAAAGGAAAGGAGCTGTCGCAATTAACCTGCGATGCTCCTTTAAGCAAAAGACTCCCTCCATCACTTTTTCGTAGTGATGGAGGGAGTCCTGTTTATAATACTGTTTCTGCAATGTACGAGCACACTTCTATTATCCTCTGAGCACATCGATCATAGCCTTAACATTTTCCGGCTTCGCATTCAGCGGTACCTCACATCCGGAGCCCAGCATGAAACCTCCCTTCATGCCCATCTGCACCAATTTGTCACAATACTCTGCAACATCTGAGGGATCTTTATAGGCCAGCAGTGTTGAAGGCACATCACCCCGAATAGACTGAGAACCCTGCAGGATATCATAGGCTTTCACAATATCCGTAGCTCCGTCCAGTTCAATATGGCAGCAGCCTTTCGGCAGCTGTGTAAAATAGGGAAGCATAGGCAGCCAGTTGGCATCCGCGTGAAGAACATACGTAATTCCCGCCTTCGCATAAGTTTCAATAGACGTTTTCAGGATCGGCCATACATACTCTTCAAACATATCCGGAGAAATAAAGGTACAGGAAGAACGCATAGCAAAGGAGGCCACCCTCGTACCATGATTCGCCAGACACATCTGTATGGTCTGCTCGTCCAATATGGGCTGATCCCTGCGGATGATATCCATGATTGGTCCCGGATCATCATACATATCACAGACAAAATCGGCCATAGAACGGATCATGGACAGAGAATCAAATATAGGTGCTGTGGCTGTATCAAAATCCGGCACCATACCCTGACTAAAAATATAACCTATTGTTTTCGCCGCATTCTGCCCCAGCTGCGCATAACGGCCACCCAATTGCGCCGGATCTGTCAACGGGGGCTTCTGAATCTCCATCAGATATTTTCCATACCAGGCATTCCAGCCCATTTGATAGATCACCGCATATTCATCCGGTTCAAAATACGGTTTTTCAACAAACTGGTACAGGGCATTATCATCTAACTCCCGACCCGGAAGACGTGACGGAAGTCCCATCGCAAAAATGGTATCCCCCGGACAAATCGGCATACAGACATCCGGTTTACCCACCTTCTTTATCGTATTGTCGATAGCCTCAATCCACTTGTCTGCACTTGTACAGATATCTTTCTGAGATACACCTCCCAGAGCACCAAAGGTTGCCAGCATCATGGGAAATACGGGCATTTCGTCTCTGGACTGATAGGGTTTTAGACTGAGCATTTTCTGGTAACGCTGCATAGAAGTCATTGACATAGTGTTTCCTCCTTATCCTGATTTACATCGTTCCTACAAATCTTATCAGATAGAACTTCTTGCTATCTGACCCTTGTTATCTGTATAATAGCATTGTAAATCGCTGTTTTCTTCCTGTGAGACAATGAACTTATAGATATTTTACAGGAAGCTATTCATACATTTTGTAGGAGATACTATGCAGTTAAGTATGTGGATTCTTGCGGACTGGCTGAAAGACTATCATCCGGAAGTGAAAATAGAGAATGGAGACCGGATACTGCGCAACGTACGTCTATATGCGGAAGGGCTGAAGCTGTCCCGTTTCACCGTTTATCTGAATCAGATTGACGGACAAAAAGCCATGTGTTCCAACGGACGGGACATTCTGATTCTGCAAACAGATGATCTTAACGAAGTATTTAACCGTATCCTGGATGCTTTTGAATATTATAATGAATGGCAGGAAAATATGAACACCTGTATTTCGTACATGCGTCCTCTAAAAGAACTGATGGACATGTTCACATCTGTCTTTCATTCTGTGCTGATCATGGCAGATGCCACCTTTTTTATGCGGGAGGTCTGCGGTTCCCGGGAAGACAAGGAATACCTGACAAAATCACAACAGATTTTGGAAGACAAGATCATGCCTCTGGAGGATCTTTTAAGAATCAATCAGCTTGAACACATTCGAAAATCCAATGTTCCTGCCTATCTGGTTTCTGTTCCTGACAGAGAAACATCGGCCGTGACCAATCTTTTTTCTGACAATAAACATATAGGCTGGCTGATTCTTCTGGCTCCGGGAGGAGAGTATTCCCAGGGCACTCTCGATTTGCTGGATGTTGCCGGTGAATTTGTGGAAAAATGGTTTTCCCGGAACAGGGAAAGTGATCTGACCATGGATACGGCAGGTATATTCCAGGATATCATGAGCGATACTTTGACGGAAAAACAAATGTATACTCGTCTGGAAACTATGGGATGGTATCCCAGTGATGCAAAGCAGCTGTATCTTATTTTACAGACAGATGATGTTCTCAAAGCGCACCATGCCGTCAGACGGTATCTGGAAATGCTCAATACGCAGGCATACCTGTTTACCTATGACGGAAATATGCTGTATATTCTCAACAAAAATCTGACCGATGAACATCGGCTGGAAAGTCAGATGAAAGAAATACTGAAAAAAAGTCACTGCTGTGCCGTGAAAAGTCCAGCTTTTACGGATATACTGCTCTTGAAAAAATATGCCAAATCCCTGCAGGTGCTGGCTGATTTTCTGGATATGGATCCCGGAAAAGTGATATCTGTCGAAGAATCCCGCCTTCCCTATATCGCTTCCCTTCTGGCCCGTCAGACTGTCCTGGATATGAAGCATCCTTCCCTGTATCTTCTGGAAGAATATGACAGAAAAAACGACACGCAGCTTTCCCAGACGCTCTGCTGTTTTCTGAAAAACAATTGCAGTTACATCGAAACTGCCAAGGAGCTGTATATCCACAGAAGCACTTTGCTGTACCGACTTAACCGCATCAGAGAACTCACGGAGCTTGATCTGGATAACTATGATGTGCGGCTGAGCCTGCAGATTTCATACCTTATCAGAGACTGCGGGAAACAACGGATGTAACTCAAAACTCCAAGAATTAAATCAACATGTTAAATAAATCACAAACTCTCTTCACGATTATCTATATATGCATAATAAACACATCTACAACATACACTACGATTGAGCCGAACACAGATTCCAGCGATTAGAACTGACTGAATATTTTTCAGTATGTTGACTTCTATCGCTGTTTCTGCTATATTAAGCTCAGTGATCGTGTTGCGGAAACTTGCGAAGCCCGTGACCGGGGGAGAACCTGCGGGTCTCTCCCTCTTTTATTTTAGGGAGAAATATATGTTACCACAGAAGAAATTTTCCACTTTTTCAGAACAAGTTGAATAGCTCCAGCATGAAAAGCATCTTATCATTTCTGACAGGAAGTATGCCGAAGACGTTCTGAAGCATATCGGCTATTTTCCATTAATGGGCGGCTACAAGCACCTATTCAGAATTCCCTTAACAAAAAAATATAAAGATGGAACTTCTTTTGATGAAATTGTTTCTCTTTACGAATTCGATGCAGAACTCCGAGAATTGTTCTTCAAATATCTACTGCAGATAGAGCGACATCTTCGCTCACTGATGTCCTACTATTTTTCGGAACAATATGGGGAATCACAATCCGCTTATCTGGATGCAAACAATTTTAACAACAGCCGCCGGAATCATAATACTATTAGCCGCTTGATTGCGACTTTACAGAGAGCTGCATCAACAACCGATTATGTTTATATTAATTATTACCGAAATACCTACGGGAACATACCACTTTGGGTTCTGATTAACGTCCTTACTTTCGGAAATCTTTCAAAAATGTATAAGGTTTTCCCACAATCCCTGCAATCCAAAGTATGTAAAAATTTCGGTATTATTAATCAACGACAAATGGAACAGTTCTTATCTGTCCTAACAAAATTCAGAAATGTATGTGCCCACGGCGAACGGCTATTTACATACCGGACAATAGATAATATTTCTGATCTTCCCTTGCACAGAAAAATGTCAATACCTATGAATGGAATCCAGTATCAATACGGAAAAAATGATTTATTTGCTGTTGTCATCGCCTTTCGTTATTTAATACCGAGTAGAGATTTTCTTGTTTTCAAAAGAAAATTAGCTGTTCTGATTGACCATACTTCTAAAAAACTTGTCCATATGGACAGCGAAGAACTCCTGAACAAAATGGGGTTTCCTCCCAACTGGAAGAATATTACCCGCTACCGTTTAACATCATAAAAGCGAAAAAGGAAGATGACACCATCAAAAAGATTAAAAAATCCCCCATCACTCCACAAAAGAGTGATGGGGGATCTCCTTATGTATTCACTTAAGAATCAACTTAGAGCAAATCCTCCAAGAGGTACTGCTCTGAAATTATTTCTGTGCGATAGCTGCCTGAGCTGCTGCCAGACGAGCGATCGGTACACGGAACGGTGAACAGGATACATAGTCAAGACCGATCTTGTTGCAGAATTCAACAGAGGACGGATCTCCACCGTGCTCACCACAGATACCGATGTGCAGATTCGGATTAACCGGTTTGCCAAGCTTGATAGCCATTTCCATCAGCTTACCAACACCTGTCTGATCCAGTTTTGCGAACGGATCGTTCTCGAAGATCTTAGCATCATAGTAAGCGTTCAGGAACTTACCAGCATCGTCACGAGAGAAGCCGAAGGTCATCTGTGTCAGGTCGTTTGTACCGAAGCAGAAGAAGTCAGCCTCTTTAGCGATCTCGTCAGCTGTCAGAGCAGCTCTCGGGATCTCGATCATAGTACCTACTTCGTATTCCAGATCAACACCGGCTGCTGCGATCTCAGCGTCAGCTGTCTCAACTACGAATTTCTTAACGTATTTCAGCTCTTTGATATCGCCAACAAGCGGGATCATGATCTCCGGTTTGATTGTCCAATCCGGATGAGCGTTCTTAACATTGATAGCTGCACGGATAACAGCCTTTGTCTGCATCTTAGCGATTTCCGGATAAGTTACAGCCAGACGGCATCCACGATGACCCATCATCGGGTTGAACTCTACCAGAGACTCGATAACAGCCTTGATATCCTCTACAGTCTTGCCCTGAGCGTCAGCCAGCTTCTTGATGTCCTCTTCCTCAGTCGGAACGAACTCATGCAGCGGCGGATCCAGGAAACGGATAGTAACCGGGTTGCCTTCCAGAGCTGTGAACAGACCTTCGAAGTCCTCCTGCTGATACGGCAGGATCTTCTCCATAGCTGCTTCTCTCTCCTCCAGAGTAGTGGAGCAGATCATTTCACGGAAAGCATCGATTCTGCCCTCACCGAAGAACATATGCTCTGTACGGCAAAGACCGATACCCTCAGCACCCAGCTCAACAGCTTTCTTAGCGTCTTCCGGAGTATCTGCGTTTGTACGAACTTTCATAGTTCTGAACTTGTCAGCCCAAGCCATGATGCGTCCGAATGTACCGGCGATTGTAGCATCTACAGTTGCGATAGCGCCGTCGTAGATATTACCTGTTGTACCATCGATGGAGATAACGTCTCCCTCATGGAACTCTTTGCCAGCCAGTGTGAATTTCTTGTTTTCTTCATCCATTACGATATCACCGCAACCGGATACACAGCACTCACCCATACCACGGGCAACTACTGCAGCGTGAGAAGTCATACCACCACGAACAGTCAGGATACCCTGAGCAGCTTTCATACCGGTGATATCTTCCGGAGATGTCTCCAGACGAACAAGGATAACTTTCTCGCCTCTCTCAGCCCATTCAACAGCGTCATCAGCTGTAAATACAACTTTACCGCAGGCAGCACCCGGGGAAGCACCCAGACCTTTTCCGATCGGAGTAGCAGCCTTCAGAGCAGCAGCGTCGAACTGCGGATGAAGCAGAGTGTCAAGGTTACGCGGATCGATCATTGCAACAGCCTCTTCTTCTGTTCTCATTCCCTCATCTACGAGGTCACAAGCGATCTGAAGAGCAGCCTGAGCAGTTCTCTTACCGTTACGTGTCTGCAGCATGTACAGTTTCTTGTTCTCAACAGTAAACTCCATATCCTGCATATCTCTGTAGTGATTTTCCAGAGTCTTGCAAACCTCTACGAACTGAGCGTAAGCTTCCGGGAACTCCTCTTCCATCTTAGCGATCGGCATCGGAGTACGAACGCCGGCAACAACGTCCTCGCCCTGTGCGTTGATCAGGAACTCACCCATCAGTTTCTTCTCACCTGTAGCCGGGTCACGTGTGAAAGCAACACCAGTACCACAGTCATCACCCATGTTACCGAAAGCCATGGACTGTACGTTTACAGCAGTACCCCAAGAGTACGGGATATCGTTGTCACGACGGTATACGTTTGCACGCGGGTTATCCCAGGAAC
>JAEDOO010000158.1 GCA_016301965.1 Lachnospiraceae bacterium
GAATACACTGAGGAGATCGGTGAGGCTGCTTTCTATGGTCCGAAGCTGGATGTTAACGTGAAACCGGCTGTGGGTAATGAATATACACTGTCCACCTGCCAGCTGGACTTCTGTCTGCCGGCTAAATTCAATCTGACCTATATCGACAGAGATGGTGAAAAGAAGACTCCGGTAGTTCTGCATAGAGCTATTCTTGGTTCTCTGGATCGTTTCATGGCATATATTCTGGAGGAGACAAAGGGTAATCTGCCGGTATGGCTGGCTCCGGTTCAGGTACGTATCCTGCCGGTTAAGAACGATGATGAGGAATTGTCCGCTTACTCTCAGGAGGTATATGAGCTTTTGGATGAGGCTCAGGTGCGTGTTGAGCTGGATGACCGTTCGGAAAAGCTGGGTTATCGTATGCGCGAGGGTCAGCTGCATAAGGTGCCGTATCTGCTGGTTCTTGGTAAGAATGAGAGAAATGACAGAACTGTTTCTTTCCGTCTGCATGGTGAGCAGAATACTACCACAGTGGCTCTGGATGAGTTTGTGGAGATGATTCGGGATATGATTATTAATAAGAAATAATTTGATTAGAAATACGTTCGCGAAAGGGCGGTGTCCTTCTCCGGCGGATAAATATTCTTTGCTGCGCTCCACTGCGCTCGCTCCGAGCCTGTAGTCTCGGAGTCGTGCTCGTCAAGTCGCTTGCAAAGAATATTTATCCGCCGGAGAAGGACACCGCCCTTTTGCTCACTTTGGGTTGAGGTACGGTAGGGGGTGTGGGTGACAGGGCTGAGGATAGCGCATGTGTTTTTTCAATTGAAAAGGATAGCAAATGCACTTCGTTATTTGCTATCCTTGGTTTTCACTTTGTGTTTGGTTTTTACTGTTATTATCTACATTATGTTGAACACTACAGTAAACAATATTATTTGTTTTTGGATGGAATTATGAAGATCCATACCAGGGAACTCACCAGCAATAAATACGGATAATACAGATACGGCAGGATCTGGAATGCTGAGATGGATCCGCCTAATGCGTTTACTGCGGAGATTGCCACAAGCATCTGGGCACCGTAGGGGATGATTCCCTGGAATATGCACGAGAAGGTATCCAGCAGGGAGGCTGTTTTTCTGGGGCTGATGCCGTAGGTTTGGGCCATTTCGTGGGCGATGGGGTTTGCCATTACGATGGCTACGGTGTTATTTGCTGTGGCTATATCCATAGCGCCAACCAGGACACCAACGCCGAGCTGTCCGCCTTTTTTGCCTTTGAATACGCGGTGGATACCGTTTAACAGGGCTTCGAAGCCGCCGTATTCACGGATCAGTGCGCACATGGCGGATACAAGGATAGCTACCATACTGGTCTCGAACATACCGGCTGAACCGCTTCCCATGTTGGCGATCAGCTCTACCACAGCTACCTGTCCCGTAGCCAGCATAATGATCGTGCCGGAAAGGATACCTATCAGAAGTACCACGAATACATTGATGCCGATGACGCCTCCTGCCAGTACCAGTACATAGGGAATGATCTGTATCATGTTGTAATCCTGAATAACGCTGCCGGAGATTGGTGTATTAAAGGACAGGATCAGGATTGGAATCAGTGTTACCAGTGCTGCCGGAAGCGCGATCCAGAAGTTTTCACGGAATTTATCTTTCATCTCACAGCCCTGTCCGTTACAGGCGGCAATCGTTGTATCAGAGATAAAGGACAGGTTGTCACCAAACATTGCACCGCCCATAACAGAAGCCACACACAGCGGCATCTGGAAGCCGGATACATTTGCTACGGCTACGGCGATCGGTGTCAGAAGAGTGATCGTTCCTACAGAAGTACCCATGGCTGTGGAAACAAAGCAGGCAACGACAAAAAGTACGACTACAGCAAACCGTGTCGGCACAAGTGTCAGCATAAAATACGCTACACTTTCTGCGCTGCTCCGGCCGACTACGCCTACAAATATGCCGGCTGTCATGAAGATCAGCAACATGGTGATGATATTTTTGTCCGCCAGACCCTGGGCCATGATGCCAAGCTTCTCATCAAAGGACACACCTCTGTTCTGCAGACACGCAACAAGGATCGCTACCATAAAGGCAACAATGATCGGGATGTTGTAAAATCCCATAGGAATCTTCAGCACATACTCGAAAATGATGCCCAGGCCCAGATACAGTACCAGAAACACCAGAATCGGCAGCAATGCCATTGGATTGGATTTTTTTCTCATGTTCTTTCCCCTTTTCATTTGAAATAGTGGTTTGATTATAGCATGAAACTATAGCCTGTCATAGTCTATATTGTTTACTTTCCTCTCAGTTTCTATCAATTCAAACTCTTTTTCCTTTCAAACATCTCTTTTCAAATCATACACACTCTTTTACATTTGTCTTTCATCTCTGATACAACTAGTACGCAACTGCCCCCTATACTTTTTTATACAGACAAAACACACAGGAGGTGGCCGCATATGCCAACGCTTACCATAGATACATCCGCACTAAAACACAACATTGACCTTGTTCAGAAACTTGCCAAAAACGCAGCGGTAATCGCTGTGCTGAAAAATAACGGCTATGGTCTGGGGCTTTTGCCCTTTGCCTCCGTTTTGCAGGACAGAGGTATCTGTTATTTTGCTGTGACTGATCTTTCTGACGCCGTGGCTCTGCGAAACAGCGGCATCACCGGCCGTATTCTTCTGCTGACACCGCTGTATGAGTTTAAGGATATTCTGACAGCTATGCAAAACGATATCGAGCTTTGTATTACCAGCACAGCCTGCGCCCGGGCAGCGGAAGACGCCGCCACATACTTAAACCGCGTTGCCGTTCCCGCCCAGCTGTGCATTGATTCTGGTTTTGGACGCTACGGCTTTCTGCCAAACGAGTCAGAAAAAATACGGGACACAGTAAACACCATGTCCCATATCCATATCTGCGGTATATTCTCTCATCTGCATGCATCTGCCTGTAAAAATGCGAACTGTGTGCGCCGGCAGTATACGGCATTTAACACTCTCTGCGAAACACTGGCGGCCGAAGGATTATCTCTGGGCATGCGCCATATCTCTTCCAGCTCCTCTCTGCTGAGATTCCCGGACATGAATCTTGACGCAGTAAGGATCGGCTCTGCTTTTCTCGGGCGGCTGGCCGTAAGTGATACAGCCGGTTTTCGGGAAGTATGTCATCTGGAAGCAAGGATCACCGATATCCATACGCTGCCCTCCGGTCATAATGTGGGCTACGGCAATAGCTACCGGCTAAAACATCCCGCCATCACGGCTGTCACGGATGCCGGTTACTGCCACGGTCTGGGCATGAAGCATTCCCATTTTCCGGGCAACCACGGTTGTCCCATCCTGTATATCCTTCGCAAATTCCGACAGCTGCTGACCACCCGGGCGCCTTTCGCCCGGTACCAAAACAGGAAGCTCCCCGTGCTTGGGCAGATTTGCATGAACAGCACTATTCTTGATGCCACCGGGTGCCATCTGCAGGTGGGGGAAACCGTCAGCTTTCCTGTTAATCCGGTGTATGTGGACAGCCGGGTTAAGAGAAACTATCTAAGCAGTAAAACAGAGCCAACTTGCTGAATCAGCAGAAACAGCAAAAAGTTTATTTCAGGCCGACCTTTTGCTGACTGCGGGCAGACTATTTTGCCTTTTATTGTTTTTCAGGCTGACTTCCGTTGCTCGATGGCAGACTAAACTTGCTTTTTGCTCGTTTCAGGCCGACTTTTCACCGCTCACAGGCAGACTAAATTGGTGATTATTGCTTGCTAGGCCGACTCGTATTGTGCGGTGGTAGCCTGGTCTTGCTTTTGCCTGATTTAGGCTGACTTTTCCTGCTTACGAGCAGACT
>JAEDOO010000159.1 GCA_016301965.1 Lachnospiraceae bacterium
ACCTTTCCATCTTCTGTAGGAATGATCTGTTTTCCCTTACGGACGGCATACTGGGAATGTACCAGTTTTTCAATGATTCCTGCTCTGGTTGCCGGAGTTCCCAGCCCCTTTTTCTCTGTATCCTCATCGAATTCCTTATTCCCGGCTGTCTCCATAGCTGCAAGCAGAGTATCTTCGCTGTACTGTTTCGGTGGGGAAGTGAAATGCTCCGATTTATCAGCAGCCACATTGTAAAAGATCTGTCCGGGAGCCAGATCAGAAAACCGGTCTGTCTCTACATTTTCCGGATTTTCCATAGCCAGCCCATCTATGTTCTTGAAACACTCTTCATAAAGCTTCCATCCCATCTGCTTTACAACTTTCTTTTTTGCGGAAAACAGCTCGTTCTGGCACTTCACGGTGATATCGGTTTCTGTGAAAATATAATCCTTTTCTGTTGCTTCCACCATACGGACACAGATGAGGAACAATACCTTCTGTTCCCAATCCTTTAACTGTGACAAATCACAATCTGTCAATTCCACAGTGGGAATAATTGCATGATGATCGGATACCTTCCGGTTATTCAGGACAAGACTGATATTCGGCTTTTCCGGCTGATCAAAGGGTCCTGTCAGCTGATACTTTTCATGAATTCTCCGAATCACATTTCCTGCAGTTACCTCCATATCCTCCGTCAGATACTGGCTGTCCGTTCTCGGATAGGTGATCAGTTTCTGCTCATACAGAGACTGTGCTGCATTTAACGTCTGCTGGGCAGTCATACCATAATGTCGGTTCGCTTCCCTCTGCAAAGTAGTCAGATCATAAAGCTTCGGTGGTCTTACAGTCTTATCTGTTGAACGTATTTCTTCCACAACAGCATCGCTTCCCTGGCAAAGAACTCTCAGTTTTTCTGCTTCCTTTTCATCAAAGATTTTCTGTCTTTCTACCTGCAGACCATCCAGATCCAGTTGCACATTGAAATACTTTTCCTTTTGGAATGAGGAAACAGCTCTGTCCCTGTCTACCAGCATGGCAAGCGTCGGTGTCTGGACACGCCCCACAGTCAGCTTCTTATAATATTTACTGGTGTAAGCTCTGGTTGCGTTCATTCCTACCAGCCAGTCTGCCTGGGCTCTGCACACAGCAGCATCGGCAAGGTTTTCATATGCAGACACATCTTTCATTTGAGAAAATCCCTCACGGATGGCTTCATCTTCCATAGAACTGATCCACAGTCTTTTTACCGGTTTTCTGCTCCGGGAAAGATCATAGACTCTCTTGAAGATCAATTCGCCTTCCCGTCCTGCATCACAGGCATTTACTACATAGTCGATATCCGGACGGTTCAGCAACTTCTTTAACACATAGAACTGATCCTTCTTGTCCTTTGACACTGCCAGTTTCCACTCCTGCGGAATAATGGGCAGATCCTCATAGTTCCATCTGCTGAATTTCTCGTCATAAGCATCCGGAGCCACATATTCAGCAAGATGTCCAAGACACCAGCTGACGATACAATCCTTTCCTTCCAGATATCCGTCTTCACGTTTCTGTGCGCCGATCACATCCGCAATGGATCTGGCTACGCTTGGTTTTTCTGTAATCACTAAATACATATTCTTACAACTCCTTTCACTAATATGGGAGCTGCGTTGCCCTTATACAACATCAGCTCCCACCTTTTTGGATTTATTCCTGTGATTCGTCTTTTTCTGCCGGATTATCGGATTCCTCATCCTCATTGATGGTCTCCAGCCCGTCATCCATTTCCAGACCTTCATTTTCAGAATCATCATCTTCCTGCTTCGGTTTGTAGATCTTGAAGTAGTAATAGCCTGCAATCCCCGCTACAGCCAGAAGAAGGATCACAAACAGACCAGAATTTGTTGCTGTTTTATCCGGTTTATCTGCCTGTGTTTCTTCTTCAACAACCATGTTGCTTTCCGTATCGTCTGTATGCTCATCCTTCAGGACTACAGAAGGGGCAGTCTCTAAAGTCTGTTGCTGATCCTCATCCAGAAATTCTTTCAGGTCATTTTCATCAATCTGAGACAGCATGTACACGTTGTTCGTTGTTGCCGCCCGGTCAATTACGATATAAAACGTATTGTTATTCTTTGTTTTAATCGTCAGAAATTCCTTACTGGAATCATCGGTAATGTCATCCCTTACCTCTCCGTTACCAGGAACAGAGAACGGATCGCCATTTTCCTCGGTATGAGTATCCTCAACCACCGGTTCCTCCGTTTCTGTTGTTGATTCCTCCTGAGCTGCCTCTGTGCCCTGATCCACATACGCAAAAGCAGTAGCCTGACTGCCAAAAAGCATCATAGCTGCTGTCAAAAGCACCACCAGTTTTTTATTCAGTTTCTTCCATTTCACCATATTCATTTTCCTCACTTTCTCTTTTTTCTTTCTGAACAACAAAGGAGCCAGATTCTTCTTCTGACTCCCCGCTCGCTACAAATGATATCGTTCCATCCTGGATTCCGTTTAGCAGGTCAAATAATTCCTGCCCTTTTAATTTCATTCCACGGATGCTTTTGATCATTTCGTTATTTTCTTCCTCTTTCAGCGCTGACCGGACACCTTTCAGATACATTTCCAGATCAGCAATTTTCTTTTCGGTCTTTTCAATCTCATCCAGATACTTTTTAATCTTCCGATTCAAATTTTCACCTTCCTTCCTTTTTAAGGCAGTCTTCCAAAGCACATAAAATGCTGCTGCCAGTAGGATGTATTGATATTCGCATACTGGATCGGATCCCCGCAGTGAATCATCATTCCATTGCCAACATAAATTCCCACATGGCTGGCACCGCTGGTATTATAGGTTCCCTGGAAAAAGATCAGATCTCCCGGCTTTGCCTGTGACGGTGGAACATAAGTACAAAGGCCACGAAGCCCATCTGCTGTCCGACGTCCATAATTCCATCCATTTCCACAATGATTGACTACCCAGGATACAAACCCGGAACAGTCAAAACTGGTGCTCGGTGAAGATCCGCCCCATACATAGGGATATCCCAGATATTTTTCTGCTTCCCGGATCATTCTTGCAAACCGTTCATCTGACAGTGCTTCCGGCGGGATCTCATAACTCATACCGCCTCCGGCTCCGGTGATTCGGTTTACATCCCACAAATAATCCCGGTTGCCCAATGTGGTATTTAATGCATCATACAGAATTTCCTGTTCCTCTGTCAGATTTGCCCTTGCCACTGCATCAAAATTCGTATTCGTGAGAGTGACATAGAGGACTCTCTGTGTAGTCGTGGTAGTAACCTCCACCTCTCGGCTGCCATTATCATCTGCGAGAAATGCTTCCCATGTCTGATGTCCATGTGCACTGGCCGCAGAATGGCTGTCGTAATACACATCAAAGGCAACTCCATATCTGGCAAAATTTCCGGTATCCTCTACCGTATATTCCACACCGTTCATGATCACTTTCGTTCCTAGAGGTACGATTGGATTGTTTGCATCAACAGCAATCGTATGGTTTGCAGTCGGATATGCACCGCTGGCTGTCGGCCCGCCGGACCACCTTCCACAGCAGATAGAACAGTTGCAATATCCGCTGGTGACTACATTTCCCAGTGATTCTCCCACACGGACAGTTCTTGTTTCTGTGACTGTTTCCGTTCTTCCATGGGTAGACAGATGGTATTGTGCCTGGAAAAGATCCTGCAGCTCATCCCTTATATCCTCATAGGTGTATCCGCCATACTTTGCAGTCAGGTATGAAGTCAGATGATACGGATTATGCCCGATTTCGCTGACATTGTACT
>JAEDOO010000160.1 GCA_016301965.1 Lachnospiraceae bacterium
TAAAAGAAGTAAGACCCCTTGAAGACGACGAGGTAGATAGGCTGGGTGTGGAAGTGCAGTAATGCATGGAGCTGACCAGTACTAATCGGTCGAGGGTTTGACCTGGAGATAAGTTTTTTATAAAACTTATTGTCTTAAAAGCAGTTTGGATGTATAATAGTATATGTGGTTTTCAAGGTACATAGAAAACCTAATAAATATTCCTCGATAGCTCAATGGTAGAGCACTCGGCTGTTAACCGAGTTGTTGTAGGTTCGAGCCCTACTCGGGGAGCTGATGAAAGATCTGCAGTTATTTGCAGGTCTTTTTTTGTGCGAAAAATGGAAAAATATGTCCCGTTTATGAAAGATTTTCCCGATTTTATCAGATATAATATACTTCAGATAATTATACCTTCAAAAGGATGAAAACATGAAAAAGAAATCATTTGTGCGGCATGCGGCGTGGCTTTTGGGATTACAGGTGCTGGTAGTATCGGCACTTTTGGTATTGTATGTAGTCTTTTCCTGGAATTCTGCAAAAAACACATTGGAAAGTACCAATGATAATCTAATGCAGCTGTACAGCAAGGAGCTGGAAAACAAAATTGAGCATGCACAGAATATGTTAAAACAGATCCTCTATGACAGCAGTGATTATATTTTGCTGCAGAGTGACAGGGAAGCGGATCGATATTATGCCACAGTTCGTCTGAAATCAAAAATGGAAGACTTGATGTCTGTGGAGCAGCATGTGGATTCTCTGATGATTGCAGATACAAAGTATCAGCAATGCCTGGATGTAAACAGTCGGACACTGTCTTTTGAGGAAAAAGAGGCTATCCGCAAATTTATGATGGACTATGCCGGACAGGAAGAACAGACAGCACAGTGGAGAATCAGTAAATTTGCCGATGAATACTGTATATATAAGATCTACATGTGGAAAGGAAGGGCGGTAGGTACTTTTATTACAGTTTCCAGTTTTATGAAGACGGCAGCCAGTATGGATCTGGGCGGAATGTCCATACTTTTGACAGATGATGCGGGAATCGTATATGGCAATTATGGCAGTGAACTGAAAAATCTGGAGCTGGGTGTATCTCTGGATCAGCTTCAGGACACATCGCTGCAGGGATTTTCCTATCCGCTGGAAGGTGGAGAGCTGTGTCTTCAGTGCAGATTCAGCCGCAGCAGCATTTTTGGTCAGATCCGCGGCAGTATGGTCTTTTTTATGGGAATATTGGTTTTATCTTTTATTGTGACCTTTATTATTGTTTCTTACAGCCGCCGTGAGATACTGCGGCCTATGGGGCAGATGACAAGGCAGATGGAACATATGCGGGAGGGTGACTACACTCTTCGTATTACGGAAGACTATAAAAACAGTGAGTTTTCTCTTCTGAAAGATACCTTTAATTCCCTGATGGATGAGATTGTGGGATTGAAGATCAAAAGCTATGAGAAACAGATCGAACTGCAGGAGACTGAGCTGAAATGTATCCGGCTGCAGATCCGCCCTCATTTTTTTCTGAATGCTATGACGACGATCTCCAGTCTCAGTATGCAGGGGCGCAATGAAGAAATAACACGATATATTGATGCTCTTTCTAAAAATGTCAGATACATGTTTAAATCAGGTATGCACATGGTGCCTTTAAAGGAAGAGCTGGCGCATGGTCTATCCGTTCCGTGACGGTATTCAGTATGTGCAGCTTCTGGTAGATGGTATGGAGGTGATCAGTCCCCTTCTTCCCATCACCTATGGCTACAGCCGTCCCTACAATTTTGTGGCGCTGGAGAAGGAAGATGAGGATTTCTATCGTATACAGGATGTGCCCCATGGCAGTGTCCGGAGAGAATATTATTTTTCTTCTGTAACGGGAGAATGGGAGAGCTGTATGGTATATACCCCGGCAGAATATGATATGTGCCCGGAGAAAACATACCCAGTGCTGTATCTGCAGCACGGCCATGGAGAAAATGAGATCGGCTGGACGGCTTCCGGTAAGGCTCATTTTATCATGGATAACCTGATCGCCGGGAAAAAGGCGGTTCCCTTTGTCATTGTCATGAGCAATGGTATGGTGCAGACGGTGCGGGAGGATGGACAGCGGATCGTGAATTTCCGGCTGTTTGAACAGCAGCTGTTGGAAGACATTATGCCGTTTGTCGAAAAGAAATTCCGCGTGGGAACCACGAAGCCCATGAGAGCCATGGCCGGATTGTCTATGGGATCTCTGCAGACCAGTATGATCGGTTTTTCTCATCCGGAGCTGTTTTCGTCCCTTGGTGTATTCAGTGGTTTTGTATCCGATATGATCACCGGTTCACCGCTGGATCTGGCCCATGACGAGCCGGGAGATAATGCCCATCTGGCGATTCTCGAGGACCGAGAAAACTTTGCGCAGACTTTCGAGGTATTTTTCCGTTCCATGGGAGATCAGGATCCTTTCTGGGAAAATTTTGCCGGAGATGACAAAATGCTGGAAGAAAAAGGGATAACCTATATCCGTAAAGTGTATGAAGGTACCCATGACTGGAATGTCTGGAGAAAAAGCTTTTATGACTTTGCGCAGCTGATATTTAAGTAGAGGAAAAGAATATGGCGTATATAGAATTACAATACAAATCCATGGCACTGATGCGGGGCGTTAATGTTACGGTTATTCTGCCCACAGATGGGATGGCAGGGACTGTACCTGAGCCGCCCTATAAAACCCTGTATATGCTGCCGGGCTACAGCGCTACGGCCCTGGAGATTGTGACTTATCTGGGTCTCAGAGCACAGGCAGAGTTAAAGGGGATAGCTATTGTCATCCCGGACGGAGAAAATCTGTTTTATCAGGATGTAACACAGCTTCATACCTTTTACAGTACCTATGTGGGGAAAGAACTGGTGGAAATGACCAGAAAATTATTCCCGCTGTCGGATAAAAGAGAGGATACCTATATCGGCGGCATCTCCATGGGCGGTTACGGCGCGCTGTATAACGGCATGAAATACCGGGATACATTCTCAAAGGTGGCGGCTTTTTCACCGGCCTGCGATCCCAAAACGGCATGGTGCGAATGTCCTGATCAGGAAAGACCGGCACTGTTTTTGTGCAGCGGAACAGAGGACAGGGCCGTGTACAAAGCAGTGTCACAGCTGGAGGCGGCACTTAAAGAGGCAGGTGTATCTCATACCTACATAGAAGAGCCGGGAGATCACGATTTTTATTTCTGGGAAAGCGTGCTGGACAGAGCCTTTTCGTTTCTGACAGGTATTGCGTCGGGAACCAGAGATAAGCTGGTATGTCCGGACCGGATGGAGTAAACAGATTATGCAGTATCGTGTGGAGACTCTCGACAGCCGGACCTGGCTGATCGAGGAATATGACGAAAACAACAGCGTATATATGTATCTTCTGGCGGGAGAGGAAAAAGCGGTGCTGATCGATACGGGATTTGGTACTATTGATCTGAAAGAGATCTGCGCTGTGCTGACGCCGCTTCCCGTCACAGTGCTTCTTACCCACGGTCATGCAGATCATATCGGAGGTACAGGGTATTTTGAAACGGTGCTCCTGCGGGAAGAGGACAAGGAGATTTATGCTCTGCACAGTGATGAGAATATGCGCAGCGCATTTACAAAGGAGCCTCTTTGTCCGGTAAAGAAGGACATAACGTTTCTCGGGGATACGATGGAACTGAAGCTGGGAGGCCGTACGCTGGAGATCCTTCCGACACCGGGACATTCCGTGGGCAGTATCTGTATTCTGGACAGGGAAAGACGGTGGCTT
>JAEDOO010000161.1 GCA_016301965.1 Lachnospiraceae bacterium
TTCATCCCAAACGTATGCTGATATATGGTCTCTTCCACCAGTTTCTTGATCATCCGAATACCCATGTACTGCTCGTCTTCCTCATCCCCCGCCGTCAGAGGGTTAAAATCCTCCCCATCGTAGCGGATACGGATGCCGATTACGCCCTGAACGGAAAAAACACGGATATCAAAGGAAACCTGTTTCGGTGCATTTTTGTTTGTGATCAGCGTCATCAATTCTTCCAGAGCCAGGCTCACACGCATCACCTGTCTGGCCTCCATGCCGTTGGCCTCACAGAAGTCAGTGATCTTTTCACTTGCCGAACAGATGGCTGCATCATCACTCTCCGTGGAAAAATTGATCACACGTCCCTCTTTTTCCAGCGTTTGATCCATGAGAAGAAATCTGCTGGTGTTTTCTTTTTTATGTACTATGCCTGTGCACAGCACCCAAAATCCCAGGGTCAGCACCGACTCCAGCACCAGAAACAGCCAGGGCAGCACTCCTGCTTTTAAAAGCAGATACAGACTGGCAACGGAGAAACCAAAGCCTTTCAAAAACACCATTCCGTTGGCCAAAGCAGCATGACCGGAAACATTGTAATATGCCGTCAGCACATTGCACAGCATTCCGGGGATCAGGCTGAGGGCCAGTGCCGCCATAGGAAGATACATAGAACCTTCCATTCCATAGAGCCTGCGGATTCCCTCTGCTCCCGCAACAAGACAGAGGCCAAATACCCCACAGCTGATCACTCCGCTTTTTACCTCATACCTCAATAAAATACGGGCACTCTGGTTATCCCGCTCTCCATAATACACACCAAGCATGGCCGAACCGGCCTGACCCACGCCTATCGTGACAGCCTCCGTAAAAGCACTGATTCCATTGATCACAGCAAACACTGCTACAAGAGCACTGCCTCCCGCCTTAAGAAGCAGCCCGTTTACTGCCATCAGACGGATGGTCTGAAAAAAATTATTCAAGGCAGCCGGACTTCCCGTAGCCGCCATTTTTTTTATCTGTTCTTTTTGCGGCAGCACAAGTTCCATATGAAAGCTTGCCTCTTTT
Organism: Lachnospiraceae bacterium; assembly: GCA_016301965.1. GTDB lineage: Bacteria > Bacillota > Clostridia > Lachnospirales > Lachnospiraceae > UBA11957. Next base: position 1,054 of record JAEDOO010000161.1, read on the forward strand.
GCGTGCAATCTCCAGAATCCATAGATACAGGCTGCGCCTGTAGCGATTACACTGGCCAAAGCCGCCCCAAAAACACCCCAGGAAAATGTTGCCAGAAAAAGTACATCCAGCACAATATTGCCCGCCCCCATGATCACCATCATTGCGGTAACGGATTTATGCTTTCCTTCCAGACGAAGATACCAGAAAGGAATGTAGATCATAATTTTCGGAAGAGCTCCCGCCAACGTCACAAAGGCATACTGCCGCACCATAGCCTGACATGACCCTGTTACTTCGAGAACCCGTGTAATCCCATATACACTCAGACATCCTGCTGCCGTTGTCAGAATAGAGAAAAACAGGCAGGCAGTAAAGGCAATGCCATAGTAAGCCTGGGCTTCCTTCATCTGATTGTTTCCCATCTCCTGCGCACTTAAAATCGCCGCTCCGGAGACAAAAAAAGAACCTATTATACACAAAATAAGATATACCGGTGTACAAAGGTTCACCGCCGCCAGGCCATCCGCGCCAACATAACGGCTTACCAGAATTCCATCAGCCAGAATGTTTGCACAGCCGCTTAAAATAGAAAGCATACCGGGAATCAACGCAGCCCGGTATGCTTTCTTCAGGAAATCTTCCGTTTGCCGCAGCTGCGTATCCAGCTTACTCATACTCCTTCGATATTCAGAATATCTACAAAGCCTGTCACATCAAAGATCTCCATAATATTCTCGTTTACATTTTTTACCAACATGCTTCCCTGCTTGTTCATCTCTTTCTGTGCTGACAGAAGAACCCGAAGTCCCGCAGAAGATATGTAGTCCAGTTTATCCATGTCCAGGATCAGGCTGGTCACACCGCTGAGACTCTGTTTCAGCTCCTTTTCCAGTTCCGGAGATGTGGTGGTATCCAGTCTTCCCTCAAGCTCAATTATTAGCTCTGTTCCTTTTTCAATTTTGTTAATGTTCATAATTTGCTCTGCTCCTGTCTGTTCTATATTTTTTAATTATATACGTTCTGACGTCTCTCTTACCATACCACATTTCTGGCTTTGGACGCAAGATGCAATGCATATTGTTTTGGGAATATCAGCAGGACCACACACACGACCACCGTGACGCTCTACCGCCCCATAGACTGCTTTTTTTATTTATGCAGATTTTGAAATAAATCCTCCATGATTTCTTCGGGAGTTTTGTTTCGATATCCATCGGGATCGCTGAGTCCGCCATTTTCACCTGTCAGATTCCAGGAGAATTTACCGGCATACTCACCTTCAAACGCAGTGTACTGCTCGTAGTCTTTCAATGCCACTGGATATCGCTCATACCACTCCGGAAAATACTTTGAAAGATACGTCTCCGCCAAAACATATGCGTCACAGTTTCTGTCCTCTCCTATGGCGGAAAACTCGGGTCCTCCTCCCGGCTGATCCTTTCGGCTCAGCGCAGGAGTGCTGTGAAGGATCAGGATACTGCCATCCTCACATGTTCCTAAACACATCCACACATGACCGGATATGCTGACCACATCTCCCGGCAGAAATTCAGAAGATGCTCTGTCCAGTGGCTTTTGAACCTCCTGTGTCCAACTTCCCCATCCTCTGTCTGCCAGGCTTTTCGCAAATTTTGTGGATGGCACCACATACCCATCCTGTCCGTCTTCCGTGTTCATTACATTGTACACGGTCCACCCGAGATAGCCCGAGCAATCCAGTCCTGCATAGTAATACTCATTATATCCCCCGTAAGGGTAATAGCTGTTGGCAGGATCCTTCTTTGCTTCATCTCCATCTTTATCCCGGTAGGTATAATTCTCATCATGCTCCCGGAAAAATCTCACCCAATCCTCTGACACGCCAATGCTTCTGGCCTGAATTGCCGTGCCAACATCCTGCCAGTCCCAGCCGCCGCCGTACACATACAGGGTGTTGCCCACCGGCATTACAGCAGTTGCGAGGAAGTTTTTCAATGTACATTTGCCTGGTTCGCCTTCGACCGGCAGCGAATAATCCAGTGAAACGACTTTCTCTTCCACAGCTTTTACAGTGCCATTTTCAATATGGATCGTATAAGAATAGCCTTCTTTGAGCAAATTCTGAATGGGGTATGTATATTCTCCCTCTTCATTTTTTGCTCCTGAGTCAATCTTAAGAATGGTTTCCCTGCCATCAATCTCGAACCGATAGGAAAAGTCCTCTTTTGTATCCTTGTTCACTTCTTCAGCACCGTAATTCTCCACACCCAGATACACGGCCTCCGTTACCTGATTTCCCTTTTCGGCTTTTCCACAGGCAGTCAGAAAAGTTCCCATAAAAAGCATATACAGAAATATTTTGATTTTTTTATGTGCAAAACTCTTTTTCCCAAATATGATATTCGTCTCTTTCATCCTATGTCTGTTCCTCTTAGCAGTTCCTGTCTCTACTGAGTAAGGATCTTCTCTCCACGACCCAGCAGTATATCTCCAAGTCCTTCGTACAGCGGCTGCTTTCCCGTAAAATATCCCCAGAATTTTGTTCCGTAATCGTAATGCCACCATTCGCTCGGAAGGTTTGTAAAACCTGCATCCAGCATTGCATGATAAAGAATCCTCCGATTTTCTCTGGCATCCAGATTACTGTTGTTTTTTTCAAAATAAGCACTCCATGCCGTATCTTCCGACAATTTCAATTCTGTAATTTCCACATCCTCTCCTGCTAATTCTTTCAGGTAA
>JAEDOO010000024.1 GCA_016301965.1 Lachnospiraceae bacterium
CTTCCCATACCATCTGCTTTACCGATGCATATGATACAGCTTCTCATAAATACCACCCTTATCCAGAAGCTCCTGATGTGTGCCGGACTCTGCAATCCCGTCATCCGTCAGCACCAGAATATTTTCCGCGTTCTGGATCGTCGTCAATCGATGGGCAATCACAAAAGTAGTCCTGTTCTTTGCCAACCGCTCCAGGGACTCCTGCACCACATGCTCGCTCTCATTATCCAGGGCCGATGTAGCTTCATCAAAGATCAGAATCGGCGGATTCTTTAAAAATACCCGGGCGATAGACAGCCTCTGTTTTTGCCCTCCGGAAAGCTTGATGCCCCTCTGTCCTATATCTGTCTCGTAACCGTCCGGAAACTGACAGATAAATTCATGGGCATTGGCATTTTTCGCCGCCTCGATCACTTCCTCACGGGTAGCCCCTGGCTTACCATACGCAATATTCTCATAAATCGTACCGGCAAACAGATACACATCCTGCTGCACCATACCGATCTGGCTGCGAAGGCTCTTTAACGTCACCGAACGCACATCCCGGCCATCGATCAGCACCCTGCCGCCTGTCACATCGTAAAATCTGGGGATCAGAGAACACAGCGTAGTTTTTCCTGCCCCGGAAGCACCCACCAGCGCCGTGTAAGCTCCCGCCGGAACATCCAGATTCACATGATTCAGCACTTTGTCCGTATTTTCGTTATACCGAAAAGAAACATCCTCAAAGGTAATATGCCCCTGCACATCCGTCAGCTCCACGGCATCGGGACTGTCCTCGATATCCGGTTCTATATCCATGATCTCCCGGAAACGCTCAAATCCGGTATAACCATTCTGAAACTGTTCCGTAAAATCAACCAGCGTTTTGATGGGCTCACTGAACACACCGATATACAGAAGAAATGTCACCAGATCACTGATATTCATACGGCCATTGGCAATCAATGCGCCTCCGACCAGAATTACATTGACCTGAATGAGTGTCGTAAACACACCCACACCGGCCTGAAAACACCCCATATAGCGGTAACTGTTTCTTTTTGCCGAAAGAAATCCATCATTTCCCTGTTTGAATTTGTTATTCTCCACTTCCTCATTGGCAAAGGACTTAACTACCCGGATGCCGGACAGATTATCTTCAATCTGTGCATTGATATCCGCAATCTTCACTCGGTTTCTTCGAAATGCCGCACGCATCTTTTTATTGAGCACAAACGCAAAAATAAACATAAAAGGCAGCACAAGAAATGCTGCAAGGGCCAGCATTCCATTAATATTCACAAGGATCACCAGCGCTCCCAGAATCTTCAGCACAGACAGAATAATATTCTCCGGGCCATGGTGCAAAAGCTCTGTGATGTCAAAAAGATCTGTCGTGATCCTGCTCATCAGCTGGCCGACTTTTGCATCATCATAGAAAGCAAAGGACAGCTTCTGCATATGGTCAAAAATCTCCGCCCTCATATTGTATTCTATTTTTGCTCCCATCACATGGCCGTAATTTCCGATAAAAAACCGACTAAACAGATCCACCAGAAGAAGTACCGCAAGAAACAGACCAATATGCCACAGACCTTCGATGATCCTGTCTTTTGCCATATAGACCAGGGTTCCGGTCACATAGCGCACCACCAGCGGAATAATCAAAGCCACCGAAGCTGACAAGGTCGCAAAGAACATATCTGCCAGAAAAATGTGCATATATGGCCTGTAATACGACACCATCTTTTTCATGTTATTCTTCATAACCCGCAAGTCCTCCAAAAAGATAATATATTTTCTAAAGCAATATCATAAAAAAATGCCCCTGTTTTCTGTTTACACAAAAAAATCCTCCGGGATATATCCCAGAGGAATTTTAGCACAGATTATTTCAGAAAAAAACAACCAAATCAGTTTTTCCACAGCTGAATTTCTCTATTTAGCCGTGGTGTTCATCACAATCACAAAACACAGCATACATCACTACTTCTGTTGCCTTATCTACCCATAACGTTTTGGTCATATACATAATCTGCCCGGAATGGTCTGCCCTGCAGATTTCCAGAAGATTACCATGATAATCGCGGATCTCACCGATCACCTGCCCTTTGGTGATATTCTGCTCTACTTCTACCTCCGGATACCAGAGTCCCGAATGGGAAACATACTGATACACAGGATCCACCAGGCGCTTCGGAGGAAGAATCGGAAGCAAGGCTTCGCCTTCCAGAAATCCCCATAGACGCATGACATTTATGATATCCCGGATATCATCTCTGACTTCCTGCGGTGTCCATCTTCCGCTGCCGCCTCTTTCAAGAAGAATCGACGGAAGGCCGATCACTCCCGCATAATTATATGCGCCGGTCGTGGAGTTGGATTTGACCATATACTCCACATCACAGCAGGAAGCGGCAGTCTCAGCCAGATCACTGACTTCCGGATCGCAGTTTCCGACAAAATACACATACGGCCGAAGCTCCTCATATATACCGCCACTGTGAACATCAATATAATAATCTGCTTTTGAAAAAAGCTCTTTTTCCATATAATACGCCAGTCTCTCGGAGGCAGTTCCCTCCGGACTTCCCGGGAATACGCGATTCAGATTTTTATGATCCTCCGGTAAGAGTGAGGGAAGTCTGTGTTCAAATCCGCTGGTATTAATGACCGGAATAATAATAACTGTACCAATGACCTGTTCCGGTGTCAGCTTTTCCGCTAATTCGATCAAGGCCTGAATACCGACATATTCACAGCTGTGTACTCCGGCTGTCAAAAGCAATGTCTTGCCCGGACGGAATCCATGGATCACGGTTGCATGCAGAACAAATTCGGTATGATCCACATACAGATGTCCCATCTTTTTCTCACCCGGGCCCAGATGAAACTCGCCCAGATCAAAAAAGCTCTCCTCGTCGAACCGACGCATCGCTTCTTTTGCATGCTGAACCAAAAGATTCTGCACCTCTTCCAGTTCACCCATTCCTTTCAGTATACAGAGTACTTCGTAGCCTTCTGCCTCAAAGGTCTTTTTCCAGGAATTCGCTTCGTCACCGGCCATATCATTGTTTGCATGATCTCCTGCTACGATCATCAATGGCTGAAGAACGATCCTCTTATATTTTCTTTCTTTTATTCTGGACTGCAGATGCGTCAGATCAGGTTCTGCATCGATCGTTCCGATATAATAATTACTGTAGCCCGCCTTTTGCATCGTCTGCTGAAGCTTCAGATACACGCGGTTTGCCGCCACCTCTGTTCCATGTCCCATAAAGCAGATCGCTGTCTCTCCATCATCGTATGACCGTGTATCTTTCACCAGTGCTCTCATCATACGTTTATAATCATCTTCACTGTAAAACAATGGCTTTCCGATGACCATTTTTTCAAAATACTTCTGATATGTCCGGCTCAATGCGCAGATATCGTCATACTCAATACCATCGATAAGAAGAGTCGGCTGGATAACAAGTCTCCTGACACCTGCATTTTTTGCTTTTTCAAGAGAATCTCTCAGGTGATCGATCACGATCCCATCTCTTCTTTTCAAATGATTGATGATCATCTGGCTGGTAAAACCTCGTCTGATGGACCAGTCCGGAAAAGACTGTTCAAACACTTCCTCAATAGCACCGATCGTCAGAATACGGTTTTCGTTGTAGCTCGTACCAAAACTGGCGACCAGGATCTCCTGCTCACCTATCTGTCCACTGTTTCTCAAATTTTCCATGATTCGTTCTCCTTATAACATGCCTGTAATTATCAAGCCATCGGCATGGCGTTTTATCAGATATCTTTTTCATCGACATCTTTGTACTATCTAACATACCTGTAATTATCGGGCAAGCAATATGACTATTTATCAGTTCCCCGTTTTCACAGCCACATTACACAGCTTTTTCTGAATATAGATGTAAAACAGAATCATAAACAACAAAGCCGCACATCCCCAGGTCAAAGGATACACTGCCGCAACGACCTTCACTCCGTGGAAAAAAAATCCCGTGACGATCAGATAAAGAACTCGTCCGGCACATAACACACCGAAGGTAATACACATAGAAGTCATTGTTTTGCCGAGGCCCTTCATGGCCCCACTGAACACCTCAAGAACACCGTATAGCCAATACAGCGGGAAGGTAAGCGACACGATCTGTCCCCCGATTTCAATGACAGCCGGATCTTTCAAAAACCAGCCAAAGACTGTTTCGTGTGCCAGCATCAAAACCATGCCGACGCCAAAAGCCAGCACAGCGCACAGGCAGGCTGAGGATGTGGCTCCTTTTTTGATCCGCTGATAATTGCCTGCACCTGCATTTTGTCCCACAAAGGTTGTCATCGCCTGTCCGATGGCTACAAGCGGCAGATAAATAAAACACTCAATTCTGAAATATGCCGCAAATGCCGCAATCGTGTCCTCTCCATAGGAGTTGATATAGCTTTGCACGATGATATTGGATAAGGTAACTACAATTGCCTGCACAGCCACCGGAACACTTAAGACCAGAATCTTTCTCAGTATCCTGCCATCCGGCATTTTCCAGTTCCCTGCAACACAAACACCATCCTTGCCGCAAAACAAAACGATCAGTATGAGAGTCGAACTGATGCCCTGACAGATCAGGGTCGCAAGTGCCGCGCCAAAAACACCCCATTGAAATACGGAAACAAACAAAAAGTCCGCACAAACATTGGCGCATCCCCCGGCTACCAAAATCAAAAAAGGTGTTTTCGAGTTACCGTATCCCCGCAATACACTGCTTCCCATATTATAAATGACCATAAAAGGCATACTGAACAGATACGTTCTAAGATAGGTCAGTGCTTCCGGAAGAATCGTCTCCGGTGTCTGCATCAGGCGCAGTACAGGTTTTGCTGCCGCCAGTCCGATCACTGAAAGAAGTACACCAGTCACAATACTGATGATCACGGCTGTCTGTGAAACATACTTCGCATAGTCGGGCTTTTGTTCACCGACAGCCCTCGCCACCAGAATATTGACCCCCACAGACAAACCGGTACACACGCCGATCAGACACGTAAATATCAGACCACTGGCACCGACAGCTGCAGCAGCTGTTTTACCGGCACAATTACTGACAAACAGTAAATCTGCCGTATTATACAGCTGCTGCACAATACTGCTGCCTAATAACGGAAGCGCAAAGATAACAATGGAAAACAGGATTTTTCCATTAAGCATAGAATTTTCTTTTTTCATGCGTGATCCTACTTTAAAAAAATCATAAATGAGTCTGACAAACTCCACAATATTAATTCGATTTTCTTCTTTCAGATGCGGCCTCATAAGAATACGCATCTGTCAATTTTCTCAGATCCTCCAGCGACGCATTCGAATTGTATACTTTACATGCCGACTGAAGATCATTGTAATTATAGGCATTTACATATATTCCGGACGCTAAAGAATACTTTTCCAGATATTCATTTAGAGAGGCGGCTTCCCAGAAGCCCTGATTAAGGGAAAATGCTTTTCCATTGTCTCTGAATTCATCTGCATAGCCGCAGACAGCATTATACATAGCCACAAAAGATGGTCCGATGATCGAACTGTATTTTCCGGCCAGATAACTCAGTCTTCCATTAATAAATCCAAACTGATTCTCTTCTGTAAAGCAGTCGATCATTCCGAAATCCGTATGGACCGTTTCACAATGTTTTGGGAAATTTCCGGCAGCCATAACAGCCATAGCCGCCGAATAGCTTCCGGATTTCAGACTTGAAACCGCCAGCTGATACTGCTCACTCACATTCATGAATCCCGGACAGATACAAACCGTCAGATCACCGGCCTGAACGATCGTCGGTTCTGCGCTTTCAGCAATCTCCTGACTGGTTTGCGCGAATTTTACGCCATAATCCTCCTGAAGCTTATCAAGGACTCCCACCGTACGAAGCCGATGCATTTCATTGCCCATATAGGCTCCGCCGCTCAACACGAAATATGCATTGTTCTCTGTTTTATGGCTGAAGTTGCCGGCCAATTTCCTGCCGGCTTCATATTCCATCTCGTTTCCCGGACCAATGACACCTACAAAATACGCATTTTCCGAAACTTTATTAAAATCTTTATCTGAAATAGTCCCGGAAGCCATCATATAATAAATATCATTCTCTGAACAATAATTGACGGCCTCCTCAAGATCATAAGTAACGAAAGATAAAATACCTTCTACACCTGCATCCTTCATAGCATGCAGCTCCTCAGTCTCCTCTTCGAGACTTGTCACCTCATCTGTGTATAAAAATTCCACGCCTGGAAAACACTGCGAAATATAGTTCTGCAGATAATTTCGAAATCCTACTACCTCGGCATCAGAAAAGTCGTATGTCACCACACCAATCAAATGTTCCTGTACCCCATCTACGGACGCGGTCTCATCTTCAGAGACCTCTGAAACGTGAGATTCCTCCGAAACCCTTCCACAGCCTGCCAATATGCAGATTGCCGCTGCCAGGATCAATATGTGGGTTATTGTTTTCTTGATCATTTTTCCATTCCTCCGATCTGCTGACAGAAATGACAGGCAACTTTGTGCCCGGGATAGATCTCTTTCAACAACGGACGATCTGTTTTACATTTTTCCTGACAATACTCACAGCGATTCTGAAACGGACATCCCGGCGGAACGTCCAGGGGACTCGGAACCTCACCTTCGATGCTTTCGATCTTTTTTGAAAAATCCATGTTGATATCAAATACAGACTTCATCAGCGCCTGCGTGTATGGATGACCTGCCTTTTGCGGAAGATCCTCTGCCGGCATAAGTTCTACGATATTTCCAAGGTACATGACTGCGATCTGATGTGCCACAGACCGTACCAGACCGATATCATGGCAGATAAATCCTATGGCGATATTTTTCTCTTTCTGAAGCTTAAGGATCAGTTCAATGATATTTTTCTGCACAGAAACATCGAGCGCGCTTGTCGCTTCATCCATGATGATGACTTCCGGATCAAGTACAATAGCTCTTGCGATCGCCACGCGCTGTCTTTGTCCGCCGCTCATATTGTGAGGATAACGGTCCGCAAAATCTCCCGGAAGATCTACCATTTCCAGGTATTTTCTGGCAATGGCATCTTTCTCAGAAGGCCGGATCTTTTTAAAGTTTAACAGCGGCTCACAAATAATATCCCGTATCTTCATCTTCGGATTAAAAGAATTGGTCGGATCCTGAAATACCATTTGAATATGCTGTCGATGAAGCCTTAACTCTTCCCCTTTAAGTTTCGTAATATCTTTTCCGTTAAATAAGATTTCTCCCTCTGTCGGTTTATCGAGAGATACCAGAAATCGCATGAATGTACTTTTCCCACATCCTGATTCTCCGACAAGCCCCAGGGTTTTCCCCCTGTATAACTGCAGATTAATATCATTGCATGCCGTAAGCTCCTTTCCCCCTGCCGCCGGAAATCTTCTGGTAATATGTCTGGCATCAATGATCAGCTCTTTTTCATCAAACATATCTCATACCTCCCAGAGATGGCACTGCATCCAATAATTGTCTTGTATACTCCGTTTTTGCATGCTTTAGCAGCCGCTCACGATCTCCGCACTCTACGATCTCACCATGCTTCATAACAATAATCTTGTCGGCCATATACGCTGCCACACCAAGATTATGCGTAACCACGATCATACTCGTTTCGTATTCATCCCGCAGTTCCATAAACTGGCGCACGATCTGTGCCTGCGTTGTTACATCCAGGGCAGAGGTCGGCTCATCTGCAAGCAAAAGATCCGGCTGGTATGTCATACCCATGGCAATACCTACACGCTGGCGCATTCCGCCGGAAAGCTGAAACGGGTAACTTTTCATGATATTATCTCCGTTTGGCAGTCTCATACGTTCCAGCATCTCAACACCTTTTGCCCATGCGTCATTTTTGGAAATATTTTCATGGGTTCGAATATACTCAACGAATACTTTACCTACCGTTCTGGTTGGATTCATCATCGCCCCGGAATCCTGAAAGATCATGGAAATCTCTTTCCCTCTCAACTGATTCCACTGTTCTTTGGACAATTTCAGGATCGACTTATCCTGATACAGAATATCTCCCGCAGTCACTTTACCGCCACCCGCAAGCAGTCCTAAGACCGCGCGGATCACGGTGGTTTTTCCCGAACCGGATTCGCCGACTATGGCGCAGATCTCTCCCTTTTCCAGTGACAGATTACAATCCTTTACGGTCAAGCGGTTGCCATAAGAAATATCTACATGCTGAACATCCAATAATGCCACAACTCACTCCCCCTTTACTCGTTTTTCGGATCTAATATGTCACGCAGGCTGTCGCCCAGCATGTTAAACACTACTACGGTAATAAAAATAGCTAAACCGGGATAGATCATAAGCCACGGCGCAGACTGCATATAAGCACGTCCTTCACTCAGCATCAGTCCCCATTCGGCTGCAGGAGCTGTAGCTCCCATACCCAGGAAGGACAAAGCTGCCAATTCAAGCATCATGCTTCCGATATCTGTAGCCGCCGTAATAACGATCGTCGGCAATGTATTGGGAAGCATATACCGCAAAAGAATATAGGGCGTTTTTGATCCTGTTACTATTGCCGCGGCTACGTAATCACGATTGCGGATCTTCATGACCAGCGAACGGGCAAGACGCGCATACTTCGGCCAGGTAACGATGCTGATGGCAATAACGGCATTACGGATACTCGCTCCAAGAATACCGGCAACTGCCATGGCAAGTACCAGACCCGGGAACGCGATCATCATATCGGCAATACGCATGATCACAACATCCACTGCACCCCCGAAATACCCGCAAAGGATACCCAGAAACGTTCCGACGATCGCTACGATAATAACTACCGAAAAAGAGGCTGAAAGGGATATTCTGGAGCCATAGATCACACGGGCAAAAATGTCACGTCCCATCTTATCCGTACCGAAAATATGCCCGTCACCCGGTGGTAAGATCGCATTGGCAAGGTCACCTTCCGTCGGATCAATTCCGCCGGAAAAGACCGGCGCAAAAACTGCCGCAATAAAAATCAGAATGGCAAAAAAACCAAAAATGAGAAAGGTCTTGTTTTTCAAAAATGCGTTTTTCTTCTTCATGCCAATCACCCCTTTATTCTCATTCTCGGGTCAACATAACGATACGACATATCTACGATCAAGTTGATCACCATATAAATAAGTGCCACCCAGAGAACATAGCCCTGAATCAGATTGTAATCGCAGGAGGTGATTGCCGAAACCGCAAGACTTCCTAATCCCGGGTAGGAAAAGATTACCTCTACAACCGCTGTGCCTCCCAGCAAAGATCCGATGGAAAGACCCAGCATGGTAATGAGAGGAAGCAATGAATTAGGGAACACATTGCACCATATGATCTTCCATCCCTTTACGCCGCGAGCCTTCGCGCCGATCACATAATCCTGGTTCAATTCCTCCAATACCGCTGTTCTCACCTGACGGCTGTATTTTGACGCCATCGCGATTGCCAATGTCAAAGATGGCAGTACCATGCTCTTGAAATCTCCGCTGGATGATACTACAGGAAACCAGGTGTGTCTGACACAGAAATACAGCATCAAAAGAAGACCCACCCAGAAATTCGGCAGGGAAACACCCAGAAAGGTAAACCCTCTGATAATGTAATCAGCGACAGAATCCTTGTATACCGCAGACAATGTTCCCAACGGTACCGCGATCAGCAGCATTAAGATCATGGAAAAAATCGTCAGCTTCAGTGTCGGCCATAAACGGGCCAGCAAAAGAGCTGTTACCGGTTTGTTCAGGGAATAGGATGTTCCAAAATCTCCCTGCAGGCAATTGCCCAGCCAGCGGAAATATTGTACAAAAAACGGATCATTTAACCCCATCTGATCCCGCAGATCCCGGATCAGTTCTTCCGTCGGCATAACTCCTGTTGCCGACAGCATATTTCGCACCGGATCACCGGGCGAAATATACGTCAGTAAGAAAGTAAAAAAGCTGATACCGACCAGAACAACCACCATCTGCAGCAATCTTGATACTAATTGCTTTTTTTTCACTGTTTCTCTCTCCTTTACACCTTGAAAGGAATCATATTATTCAGCCGGCACAATTTTATTATTCAACCAATAATAATCTGCGGTCTGAATATGTGCAGATGCAATATTTTTAGAATAGATCATGGAGCTATTGTAATAACCGTCAATAATTGCAACTGCGTCATCAATAAGGATCTGCTGCATTTTGGTGATCAGTTCCACACGTTTATCGGCATCCATCTCTATCAGCAGCTGTTCATACAATGCGTCATATTCATCGTTTTTGTATGCACAGTAATCTGAATCACATTTACTGTACCAGTTTGCCAGATAATCGATCGGATCACCTGTTGCGGCTGTATTCCAGTTATTCTGATTGAGATCATATTCACCTGCTACAAGAGAAGACCACTGATCATCTCCGCTTCCGTATTTTGCAACTGTGCCAATGCCGACTTTTGCCAGATACTGTGACTGTGCATCTGCAAAATCGTTCAACAGACGGTTTTCATAGGAAACAACGGTAAGATTGATATTCTGTCCGTCCAGTTCACGGATACCGTCACCATCTGCATCCACAATACCGGCATCATCCATAAGCTTCATGGCAGCCTCGGGATCATATGCATACGGATTGTTTAACTTATCGTATCCATAATCCAGAGAAGACGGCAAAACGGAAAATCCGGCTGTGTATAATCCACCGATAGTATTTGACTGACAGATCGTCTCATAATCTATAGACATCAGGATCGCCTTTCTTAAGGTGTCATTGCCCAAAATACCTGCATGATTCATCCATGCAAAACCGGTACGAATACCCGGTGCGATGTCTACTGTATAGTTTTCATCTTCCTGAAGCTTCTGGATATCAGAAACGTTTGTGATATTCTCTACCAGATCCACCTGGCCACTTTGCAGTGCCATAGCCTTAGCAGAAGCATCACCCATGTACAAGAGCTGTACACTATCGTAAGGTACATCCTCATAATAATTTGTATTTTTTACAAGATCATAGCCAACCTGATCGGTGAATTTATCTGCCACATATGGACCGGTGCCTATGATCGCTGCCTCAAAATCTTTGGTGTCTGCCACATCTACTATTGCCATAACCGGATGTGCAAGGTTTCCTGTCAGATCGATATACGGTGTCTGTGTCTTGATCACGATGGTATTTGCCGCATCGTCTGCAGTCACCTCAGCCTCAAACTCAAGGAATTTTTCCGGATTGGAAGACCCGTTTGGTCCTTCTTTTCTTACCCAGTCCAGAGACTCTTTTACTTTTGCTGCAGTTACCTCACATCCATCAGAGAACTTGATGCCGTCTCTTATTTTGATGGTCCATGTCTTATGATCATCTGAAACGGTGTATGACTCTGCGATCCAGGGAATCACATTCATATTGTCATCAAATTTAAATAATGACTCTGTAATACCGTAACGCATTGCGTTCCATGCTCCGTTAACGTCTCTTACCACATTGATCGAACCGTCTGCAAACATCTGGCATCCGAATTTCAATACCTTTTCTCCTCCTGCCTCCTGTTCTGTGCCGGTACCGGAAGAGCTTTCTGGCGATGCCTGACTTTCACCGCAGCCTGCCATTACCGATGCTGCCATAACACAGGAGAGCCCCAATACTATCATTTTTTTCATCTTCTGTTTCATTCTTATCTGTCTCCTTTCCTGATATCATAATCATCTGTTTCACAATTGAAGTTATCGTTTGTTATCCTTCATCAAAATGATCTCTTTATGTCATTTTGACATTCCGGCAACAAAAAAAGACACCGATGAAACTTATACGGTGTCCTTGAAATCCCCTATGCCATTCCAACACATTAAAAAACCAGAATGAATATTCCTTCTGGCCAAACATGGTCTGTCTTTTGCATGAGTGTTCCCATCTACCGTAAGAACTTTTCACGAGAATATAAGCAGGTCTCCTGACTCAGGTTCATCATTAACTGTGCCTTCCCAAAGTACATCGCCTTCAGTGACATCCTACAGTTAACTCGCCCACACAGTGACGGGATTGTACCGGATTTGCACCGGTTTCCCTATGAATCCATTGCTGGAACTTATATCTGCGGCAAAACAAATTAATTATGAATTATTACGATACAAATTATGTACGCTATTGACACCCATATTATATCTGCTATCGCAAATCATGTCTACCACTTTTGGAATATCTGGATATTCCATTTCGTTATGTCTTTGACAATAAAAGAGGCAACGCCAAAGGCATCACCTCTTTCGGTAACATATTCTGCAATATATTCAGGGCTCTTTTACTGAATATCAAGATCAGCCGTGACCTGATAATAATCACAGGCATGGGATGTATAATTGGATACATTTGCCCTGGAAATCATACTCATCTTCAGGAAAGAACAATATACAAATGCATTATCATCCAGCACAGTCTGCTGCATCTGAATGGCCAGCTCCGCTCTCTTTTCAGGATCAAACGTCTGACTCATCTCCGCTTCCAGTGCATCCAGTCTTGCGCTATTGTATTTTCCCTGATTCTTTGTTGCATCCGAAGTGGCAAATACGGTAAACCAGTATTCCGGATCACCTGTGGGACACTGCACATTCGCCATAGCGTACACATCCCAGGCTGTGGGATCCTTTACGGCTTCGATATGATCTGCCGTGCAGTTAACATCTACCTCAATACCGATCTCTTTCAAAGTAGCCTGCGCGGACTCTGCCAGAATCGGAAGCTCCTGACGGCTCGGATATGTCAGCCATTTTACGGTAAGCTTCTGACCATCCTTTTCACGAATGCCGTCACCGTCACTGTCTGTCCATCCCGCATCCTCCAGAACCTTCTTTGCACCCTCCGGATCATAGCTCTCAGCAGTAACTTTATCTCCGCCAAAAGCAAAACCGGACGGAAATGTACCGTTTGCAGGATAACCGTTGCCATCCAGAAGAACAGCAACAAAGCTTTCCTTGTCGATACCCATGGCGATGGCTTTTCTGACTGCCGGATCCTTGCACACAGAAGACGCATCAAAGTTCATCTTTCCAAAGAAACAGCGGGATGTAGCGATCTGGGATATCTGGTAATCATCGTTCTGAAACAGCGGATAGCTTTCATAAGCCATGCCGTATGCCGCCTGCACTTCACCGGACAGCAATGCATTAGCCAGTGTATTACCGTCTGTAATGGTTCGGATGGTCAGCTCGTCGATATGAGGTGTACCGCCCCAGTAATTCTCATTTTTAACTAAAGTAAGATGGTCATCGTTCTTCAGATCCACCGCAATGTAGGGACCCGTTCCTGCAACAATACCGTTCTCAAAACCTGCATCTACGTCAATGATGCATCCATACGGATCACCTAAATAGTTTAACAGAGCCGGTTTCGGCTCAGAGGTCTTAATCGTAAGCACCTGCCCGTCCGCTTCCATGGAATCGATCTTTGTGTCATTTTGCGCGCGGTCATGCTCCTTTAGCAAATGCTCCAGGCACTGCTTAACCGCCGCAGCGTCCATGTCACGTCCGCTGGAGAATTTCACGCCATCTCTAAGCGTGATCTTCCAGGTCAGCTCATCCACATTTTCCCACTCCTTTGCAAGCCACGGCTGGATCTCCATCTCATCCGAGTATTTAATCAGAGTTTCGCCTACACCGTAACGGATGCATGCCCAGCCGGAATACGCATTATGCGGATTCACATCGTATTCTTCATTCGATGCATTAAATGTTGTATCACCGATCACCAGAGTCTTCTTTTCCTCACTTTGCTCTGAGGCAGCTGCAGAAGACGTCGCAGAAGCGGCGGATGTATCCGGCTTTTCAGATCCTTCCTGATTCTGTCCGCCGCAGCCTGTCAGCAGGCCCATACCGAGGCAGACACTCAAAGCAATTGCATACAGTTTTTTACGCTTCATTTGCAGATTCCTTCCTTTCAGCTTAATTTATATACCACGCATCTCATGATCCGTATACGCATCGTATTTTCTGAAACACCGGCTTCGATGCTTCACAATACACTGTCAATGAGATTTTTTGTATACTCTTCTTTCGGATGCTGTATCACCTCGTCCGGGATCCCCTCCTCCACGATCCTGCCATGATACATAACAAGCACTCTGTCACAGAAATTCTGAACAAGCGCAATATCGTGGCAGATAAAGAGATACGAAATGTCCATTTCTTCTTTTATTTTCGTCAGAAGATTCAATACCTCCTCCTGAACAGTCACATCAAGGGCCGATGTGGCTTCATCCAAAATCAGCACTTTTGGCTTAATAGCAAGAGCACGGGCAATAGCTGCGCGCTGACACTGGCCACCGCTGACTTCATGGGGATAACGTTTCGCAAATTCGTCCCCTAGCCCGCACAGTTTCAACAGACGAACAGCCTCCTTCATGGCCTCTTTTTTCTTCATACCATGATTCACCAGGCTCTCCGAAATGCCGTCTCCCAGTGTCCGTCGGGGGTCAAAGCTTTCCACAGGTGTCTGAAAGACCATCTGTACTTTTCTGTAGATTTCTCTCAATGCTTTTCCCCTTACATTCGTGATATCTTCTCCGTCCAGAATGATTCTTCCCGATGTACAGTCCAACAGTCTGGTGACCATATTCACTACCGTCGTCTTACCGCTTCCGCTCTCACCGATAACCGCAAGCTTTTCTCCGGGATACAAGGAAAAATTCACATCGTCTACCGCTGTATAGTCTTCCCTTCCGCGGGAACTGAAAGTTTTTGTCAGATGTTCAACCTTTAATATCGGATCCATTGCCTTACCTCCGAAGTTTTGGTACGGCAGCAAGCAGTTTCTGTGTATATGCGGACTGCGGATCGGCCAGGATCTGCGCCGTATTTCCATATTCCATGGTCTCTCCCTCCTTAAGAACCAGCATACTGTCTGTCATGGCACGGATGATCCCCAGATTATGTGTGACCAGTAAGATCGTTGTCCCAAACTTCTCTCTTATCATAAGCATTTCTTCCACGACCTGTTTCTGCACCGATACATCCAGCGCAGAAGTAGGTTCATCTGCCATGAGGATCTTCGGATTCAGAAGCATGGCTGCTGCTATTCCCACACGCTGCTGCATTCCTCCGGATAACTCAAAGGGATAGCTGTCCAGCACTCTTTTCGGATCCTCAAAGCGAAACTTGTGCAGCAGATCTCTGGCGCGGTCTTCAAATTCATGCCTGTCGGTCTTTTCATGTTCTGAAACAAACTCAAACAGCTGATCGCGAACAGTCCGGATCGGGCAAAAAGAGCTTCCTGCCATCTGAAAGATCATACCGATCTGAGCTCCGCAGATCTTTCTCATTTCTTTAGGTGACAGATCCGGCAGATTTTTACCCTTATACCAGATATCTCCTCGCGTAACCAGTCCCGCAGTGCCAAGAAGCCCCATGGCAGCTTTGATCAAAGTTGACTTTCCGCTGCCGCTCTCTCCGACGATTCCCAGTATTTCTCCTTCATCTGCAGAAAAATTACAGTCATGTATGACACGCCGCCCATTATAGCTGATATCGACATGTTCATAACGAATGATCTCTGCCATATATACTACCTCGCGTTTCTTGGATCCAGCCAGTCTCTGACTGTATCCCCCAAAAGATTGAAGATTATGACGGATACAAAAATCGCAAAACCGGGTGCCAGTGTGACCCACGGATGTGTTGTCAGAAGATTTCTCGTATCACTCATCATGCTTCCCCATTCAGGCGTCGGCGGCTTCGCGCCCAGTCCCAGAAAGGACAAGCCTGCAAGCTCCATCATCATCGTGCCGATATCCAACATGGCCGTGACAAGAACAGGTCCAAAAATATTCGGTAAGATATGCTTTATGATCAATTTGGCGCTGCTGCACCCGGATAATCTGGCTGCTCTGATATAAACAGTCTCTTTCTGTGCCAGAGTCTGACTGCGGGCAACACGGGCATATTTCGGCCAGCTTATTGCCGCCAGTGCGATGATCGCGTTCTGTACGCCGCCGCCAAGCACGGCTGCAACGGCAAGGGCAAATACAAGCCCCGGAAACGCCAGAAACATATCAGAGATCCGCATTAACACGGAATCCAGCCTGCCGCCGTTCCAGGCACACACGATACCTGTGATCGTTCCAAACACGGTAATAAATCCCACCAGCAATAAAGTCGAATAGATACTTGTCCTGCTTCCCGCAATGACACGTGAAAGCATATCCCGACCATAACGGTCGGTGCCGAACAGATGCGCCAGCGACGGAGCTGCTTTCGCATTGCCAAGATCCTGAACGTATGGATCATAGGGGCACAGATATTCGCTGAAAAAAGAGCAGACGACTAACAATATTGCCAATGTTCCAAAAATGATTAATCTTGTTTTTAAATGATTATTGTGTATGTTCTGTTTTCTTACTGTAGGTTCTCTCAATCCTTAGTCACCCCCAGACGGATCCGGGGATCCAGATGATGATACAAAAGATCCGTGATCAGATTGACAAGAACATAGATGATCGCCATCCACATCACATAAGCCTGAATCAGCGGATAGTCTCGCATATTGATCGCGTCTACCGCAAGTTTTCCGACACCGTCCCACATGAAAATGCTTTCTATGATCGCTGTACCGCCAAGAAGACTTCCTATAGAAAGTGCCAGTAAGGTAATGATCGTCAGTAAAGATGATCTCATCACATTTTTCCAAAGGATGACGCTGTCACGCACACCTCTGGCTTTTGCGCCCTGCACGTAATCCTTGTTTAACTCCTCAAGCACCGTCGCCCGAACCTGACGCATATATTTGGCAGACATGGAGATGGCCAGAGTCAGCGTCGGCATCAGCGCACTCCTGATATTTACACCTGTGGAGATGACCGGTAAAAGTCCAAGCTTTATACTCAAAATCTGCATCAGCAGCATACCCACGAAAAAGTTTGGCATGGCATTGCCGATAAAACTGCAGAATCGAAGCATCACATCAATGATCTTATCATGCCGTACCGCAGCCAGTATGCCCAGCGGAACGGAGATCAACACCGTCATAAAGATCGACATTGCCGCAAGCAGCAGGGTTGCGGGAAGCTTCGAGAGAAACGTCTGAAATACTGCCTCACCGGTAACATAGCTCTTTCCCATATCACCTCTCAAAAGACCGCCAAACCACCTTACATACTGCACAAGAAACGGCTGATCAAGTCCAAGCTCTGCCTTTTTTGCATCAATTATCTCCTGAGATACTTCTGTTCCCCTGTTTGCATACATTTCATTCACCGCATCGCTTCCGGCAACTCTCATCATGGCGAACGACAAAAAGGTGATGCCGATCAGGATCGGTATCAGCTGCAGGATCCTTTTGTATACATAATTCATATTTTATTATTACCTGATTCCCTTCAGCATAAATCCGGGTGTGGAAGCAAAGTTCACTTTTTCTTCTTCATCCAGCGTCTCCTGCCAGATCTCTGTATCCACATAAAGCTTTGTAAACCCGGCCTCCATCATCATCTGAAGATCCGCCTGCGGTCTTTTTACCTTACTCAGAATAAGACTGCGGCTGATCTCTTCCATTTTGTCGGCATCCTCATAACCGTTATAATCAAAACAGCCTGCCCGCTCTACATTCTCTCTGTCCTGTTGAAACTGTTTCGCCTTTTCTTCGTCATACAGATATTCATACCAGCCGGCATCAAAATTGAGCATTACGCCGCCTTTCTTTAACACCCTGCGCCATTCTTTGTAGGCTTTCTGCGGGTTTTCCAGATTCCAGGTCAGATTTCGGCTGATCACCACATCAAAAGTCTCATCCGCGAAGGTAAGTTTCTGGGCATCCATCTGCAGAAAACGAATGCTGTCACGATATGCACCTGCGTTTTTCTTTGCCTCTTCCAGCATCGCCGGTGTATAATCCACCGCTGTAACTTCAAACCCCCGTTTTGCCAGGTTTATCGCAAAAAATCCCGGTCCGGTACCGATATCCAGTACCTTTATCCTCTCACCCTCAGGAAATTCGCGAAGTACGACCTTCATCCAACGTTTCTCACTGTCATCCGTGAATTGTCCGAAGGCATAAGAATCTGCCCGTTTTGTCCAATATTTCTGAATATTCTGTAATAATGCTGACATTGCTTTTCTCCATCGTATCTGTTCAGTGTCTTCACAAGTGTGTTTTGTTCTGAACATCTACTTTCCATTCTGTTTTTTGCTGTTTACAAGATAACATGCATGATATTTCCTTCACAAGCTCCCCTGGGGGATATTTTCTCATAACAAATTGTTATGGAAAAATATCCCTCCCCCCA
>JAEDOO010000162.1 GCA_016301965.1 Lachnospiraceae bacterium
ATTTACCGCTGCCGGAAGGTCCGATGATACTGACGAACTCCCCTTTATCCACATGCATGGTGGCATGATCCAGCGCCCGGACTTCCTCACCGCCAATGGTATATATTTTGGAGACGTCTGTTAATCTGATCATAGAGCCTCCTTACTGCTGCGGCATACTGGGCTTACCACTGCCGCTGCCGCTTCCTCTCATCTGCTCACGGTTTCCTCCTGGCATCATCTGCTGGGTGCCAAAGCCGAAACCGAAACCGCTGCTTTCTTTTTCGGTGTAACTGTAATATACCGTATCACCCTCGGACAGTCCGCTTAAAACCTCCACACTGGTGCCATCGGATACGCCCGTAGTCACTTCTGTCTCGCCGCCGTATTCTCCGGTACTCTCATCGTAGCTTGTATAAACAGTAACGTTTCTTCCGTTCTCGTTCAGTGCAGCCTCCGGAATCATCAGACAATTTTCAGCAGATGACACTTTACGCTCTGTACGGTACCGGAAAAATCAGCATAAAGATTGGGATTATTGTAAAGCGCCACGATCTGATTGAGCGCATCGGCTACTTCTGCCCGCTCTGCCACCAGTTTTTCGTATTCCGCAGTATTCGGCAGGTCCGTAAGTTTAAACAGTACTGTGCCGTCGCTGACTTTGCTGTTCTCTTTCACTGACACCTTGGAAACAGTACCCGTATAGCCTGTCACAGCCAGTTCACTGTGAATATACAGCTTTCCGCTGCCCAGTTCCTTTTCGTCTTTGCTGACTGTTACCTCTTCTTCATATGCCGGTCCGTTATCCGTAACCGTAACCACGGCTTTATTTCCCTGAATACTTTCCACCGTTCCGTCTTTTTCTGTTCCGTCAGAGAATGTCACCGTAACCGCATCACCTGCAGACAGTCCGGAGGCGGCCTCTATATCCAGAGCCATCTTTCCGTCCAGAGAAAGCAAAAGCAGCGCTCCGTTTTTCTCCATCACCTCTGTCACACGGTCATCCTCTGCGGCATAGATCTTTTTCACCCGTCCGGAAAGTCCGGATTTGATGCTGGAGCTTATGGTTTCTCCCTGCTCGTCTTTGATCTGGTCATCCAGATCATCCATCTGCTCCTGCAGTGTTTTCAGTGCTGTGGTAACGGACACCGGATCCACGGAAGCCAACAGATCACCTTCCTGCACCGTATCGCCGGCCTGTACGTACACGGTATCCACATCTACCAATGATAAAAGGTCGATGTTTTCCACGTCATCCGCTTCCAGCGTACCTGTGCCGGATACGGTAGTACTGATTGTTCCGTATTTGGCCTCATAGCTTCGTACACTGCCCGCAGCAGCTTTTTCCGCCTGCGCGCTTCGGGCTTTACCCAAAAGCACCAGCCCGACGCCAACGATGACGATCACTGCCACTACAATGACAGCTATGACTTTTATCACCTTTTTTCTGGTCTTTTTATTCTTCATACCATCCTCCTGCAATATGATAGTGTTTACGTATCTGCTCAGTACCTTCACAGATACGATTCGCAAACCCATGAAAATCGGCTGCGCCGAAGGGGTTTGCTCACACCTGAATCATGTTCTTACGGCCTCATCAGCAAGTGATTCGGCCTGTCCTGAACAGTTACGTGTTCACTATATAGCAGTATCTGGCAAAACTGTGAACATCTGATGAAAAAGTTGTGATTATTCTGGGGTAGGGGACACAAATAGGCGCGAAAAACCCGCAGAAGCAGGGAAATATGAATACAGATACAAATAACTTTCAACTGTTTTATATAAAAACGGGACCCAACAATTGAGTCCCGTTTTCATAAACCATGTTCTGTTTTTTATTTCACCGTCACCTTACGGAAATTCTTCTTACCTCTCTTAACCACCAGGCCGTCCTTGAAA
Source organism: Lachnospiraceae bacterium (assembly GCA_016301965.1). Taxonomy (GTDB): domain Bacteria; phylum Bacillota; class Clostridia; order Lachnospirales; family Lachnospiraceae; genus UBA11957. The sequence continues at coordinate 1,879 of JAEDOO010000162.1, forward strand.
GCATCCATGGGATAGGTTCTGGCAATATCTTTCACCTGCTCGCCGTCCACGGAAACGCCGCCCTGCTGAATATTTCTTCTGGCCTCGGAGCGGGTTGCACACAGACCGGACAGATGTACCAGAGTGATCATATCAATGGCACCGTCTTTAAAATCTGCCTCAGAAAGCTCTGCTGTAGGCATATTCTCGGCATCACCTGAAGAAAACAGAGATTTTGCAGCTGTCTGTGCTTTTACAGCCTCTTCCTCACCATGAACCAGCTTCGTCAGTTCAAAAGCCAGAATCTCTTTGGCAGTGTTCAGCTGGCTGCCTTCCCAGTCGTTCATCTTGTCGATCTCTTCCAGCGGCAGGAAAGTCAGCATACGGATACATTTCAGCACGTCCGCATCAGCCACATTTCTCCAGTACTGGTAGAACTCAAAGGGTGAAGTTTTCTCCGGATCAAGCCATACAGCGCCTTTTTCTGTTTTACCCATCTTCTTGCCCTCGGAATTCAGCAGCAGATTGATGGTCATGGCGGACGCATCTTTACCCAGCTTACGGCGGATCAGCTCCGTACCGCCCAGCATATTGCTCCACTGATCATCGCCGCCGAACTGCAGGTTGCAGCCGTAGCGCAAAAACAGCTCATAGAAATCATAGCTCTGCATGATCATGTAGTTGAACTCCAGGAAGCTCAAACCTCTCTCCATACGCTGCTTGTAGCATTCTGCAGCCAGCATACGGTTTACCGAGAAATGCGGTCCGATCTCACGCAGGAAATCCACATAATTCAGATCCAGTAACCAGTCGGCATTGTTTACCATCAGCGCTTTGCCATCAGAGAAATCGATAAATTTCTCCATCTGTTTTTTGAAGCACTGGCAGTTGTGCTCGATCTGCTCTTTTGTCAGCATCTTACGCATATCTGTCTTGCCGGAAGGATCGCCCACCATACCGGTACCGCCGCCAATCAGAGCGATGGGCTTGTTGCCTGCCATCTGCAGACGTTTCATCAGGCACAGTGCCATGAAATGTCCTACATGAAGGCTGTCTGCTGTCGGATCAAATCCAATGTAAAATACTGCTTTTCCGTTGTTGACCAGATCACGTACCACATCCTCGTCCGTTACCTGGGCGATGAGGCCTCTGGCCTGTAATTCTTCATAAATCTGCATCTTGTTCCTCCTTTTCCCCTGCAGCGGGACTGTTTTGGATCCGGTCTTTTTTACATATAAAAAAGCCCGGTCCTTTTGTTGCCAAGCATATCAAAAATGGTCCGGTGAACCATTTTTGATTTTAGCAAAGCTAAAGGACGGGCTGTTATCCCGTGTTACCACCTTTATTCACAGGTTTCTCACGATCCCTGCCTCATAGAGTACATCCATACTCTGACCCGTATAACGGAGGTTCTTCCGTCGCAGCCTACTGATCTTGTGTTCGGTGCGAAGCTCCGGGAGGTATTCATCCTGCTGTGATCCTTGCGCCTCTCATCTGCCGGCTGCTTTCTGTCGGACACGGGGCAGAACTACTTGTTCCCTTCGTTGCCTTTCGTTCCCTCATTATATAGAAATGGGGGATGGGGTGTCAAGCCTAAAATAAAGCAAAACCGTCAGGAATGCAGCGATAAACTGCGTTTCTGACGGTTTTACATTAATTCATAAACACGCATCTCGGCTTCTGCATCCTCATATTGTTGACAACACTTGCCGGAAGCTCCAGATGCAGCGCCACCTGACCTTTTTCGGTCTTATATACAGCCACATAATAGGGCACATTCTCTTTGCCTGATGTATAATCCATCACTGTGATATCCTTCGGATAATTATCCAGCGCCGCAGAACCTTTCGGTGCCAGGCACA